>DATIKU010000031.1 GCA_035477215.1 Spirochaetota bacterium
GGATGCGACTGGTTTTGCTTGTGATATCGGCCGGCTGGAAACACGCGGTGGCGACGAACGCTCATCGGTCATCGCGGACTCGATAAAGTACGTTCGCGAATTGCTGTAACAAACGATCGCGGGCACCACGCCCTCGAGTCAATCGACACGGTCACTCCACGGGAAAAGGTCCCCATGCAGCCTCCTCCCCTCACCCCCTCAGCAATTCCTCAACCTCCGTTAGAGCCTTCGGAGTGAGATGGGGCTTCAGCAAATAATAGACCTGCCGCGCGCTTTCGCCGAGGCGCTCGGGCGTGATCTTCGCGTCGCTTATATAAAGCCAGGTGAGCCAGAAGTCGCTGACGATCCAGCCGTTGGTGAGGTTGGCCACGAGCTCTTTCTCCGACGAGGCCCTGATTATTCCGGCGTCGGCGAGACGCGCATAGAAGGCCTTCTGCCGCCTGAAGCGCACGCGGAGGTTGGCCAGGTATTTCTTCTTGAGCAGCGGGTCGCGCCCCAACAGCGTGGCGAGCTCCAGGTAAAAGAAGCGGTATTTATAGTAGAGGTCGCAGGTCCGCGTGAATATACCGAAAAACCCGGCCGCCGTGGGCGAGAAGTCCTTTGGCGCACGGTAGAGCGTATCGAAATCGGCGACGATGCGCCCGAAGATTTCGCGGATGATCTCCTCCTTGTCGCGGAAATGGTAATAGAGGTTGCCGGGGCTGATCTTCATGGCCGCGGAGATGTGGTTGGTGGTGACGCGCGAGGCCCCCTTCTCGTTGAAGAGCTCCCTCGCCGCCTCGGTGATGCTGTCCCTTGTTTTCATCGCGCGCGCCCCTCTCTCCATTTATAGAGCATATACTCTATATTGTCAAACACAATTCCCCCGGCCGGGCCCTTTACGGGCGCCGGCCGTCTCGATAAAATCCTTGCGTTCCTCCGGGCCGGCGGATAGCATCTGGATACGACGAACGGTTGGAGCGTCATTATGGCATCGCGCACGTATCCCTTTTACATCTACATCGGCGTTCTTCTCATACTCTTCATGCAGCTTTTCATCTTTCTCGACATGCGGCAGCTTACCACCTGGGCCACGCCGGTCTTCTGGACGGGCCTCATCCTCGTTCTCGACGCGGTGCTCTACGGCACGGCGCGCCGCTCGCTCCTCCGCACGGGGGCCATCGTCCCGGTCGCGGTCATCTCCGTCATCGGCTGGTGGGTGTTCGAGTGGTTCAATATCTTCCTGTCCAACTGGCACTACGAAAATCTCGTCGAACCATCATGGCTCCTCTACCCGGCCTATGTATGGTCGTTCGCCACCATCATCCCGGGGGTCCTTCTTTTTTATGGCGTGATGTATACGCTCGTCCCGAACATCGCCGCCCGGCCCTTACCTGTCGGCCGGCGTACGCTCACCGCCCTTTTCATCACCGGGCTCTTTTTTCTATCCATCCCGATCATTCCGTTCTCGATGTACTATGTGAATCGCGCAGCGGACGCCACGCTCTTTTCGTTTCTTTCGTGGTCGGCGAACACCTACTACTCCGAATTCACCGCCGCTTTCGTGTGGCTCGGATTTGCATTGCTACTTGAACCGGTAAATTTTCTGATGGGGAACCCATCGCTGCTTCGGAGTATGTCGCGCGGCGACTACCGCCCGCTCGTGGTTCTCGGCCTCGCGGGCCTGCTCTGCGGCTACCTGTGGGAATTCTGGAACTACTGGGCGCACACCAAATGGCACTATACCGTTCCGATACTGGGGCACATCAAGCTCTTCGAGATGCCCGTTCTCGGCTACCTCGGATTCATCCCTTTCGCCTGGGAGCTCTACGCCATGGTGGCGCTCGTCTATCCGCGCGCCATCCGTATCATCGAAGGGGAAACGGCATGATCACCGTCGTGGAGAACAGAGACTGCGAGGCCTGTAAGACGAAGGAAGCCGTGGTGCTCTGTAACGGGTGCGGGAAGGCCCTGTGCGCCGACTGCCGCGTCTTTGACCTGTGGTGCTACGGCTGCGGCCATGGCGACCCCAGGGTCTTCTGTAAAAGCTGCAACGACAATCCCGAGGTCAACGTGTGGAAGGGGCCGTGAACACGCCCGACCTCAACCGCTTTCGGGGAATCCACACGCGCATCGCCGCAGGCGCGCCGGGCGGCCAATCCAGGCAGCACAACAGCATGCCTCCTGTTTAACCGGTTATGGTTATCTCTTCACAAGCCGGAGAATGAACAGTAAAACAATCGCTCCGACAAGCGCGATCACTACGGAGCCGACGAACCCTCCTGTCGACACTCCAAGAAATCTGACATGATTTCAATAGAATCTTGATGGAAGCCTATCGCTCACTTTATGGAATAGCAGGGTGAAAAGAATAAAAATCGGAGAAGGTCCCTGTTGCCGTAAAGTGTTTCCCGCCGGCTGATGCCCGCTCGGGCGAGGCGCTTCCTTCCTGAATACATTTTCTTTGGTCGTTAAATCCATCTGCCGGAGTCTGGATATTGCTTTTGGCCCCGGGCATGCATATTTCAGAGCGAAAGCCGGGTACTACCCGCGCCGGCAACGCCTCTGGTGGATCTAACCGCGTTTTCCAGTCCGGCCGCTATATCCGACATGCGCCGGGAATTCTGTAAAATCTTCTCCGCTTCCGTTACGAAATTCTGAGTGATACCATTGACGTCTGAAATCGTTTTCACGATCTCGCTTATGGCGTTCTTGTGCTCTTCGATGATAATCATGCTTTCATTTGACCGGATTTTCACGTTGTTCACCTGCTCGTTCGCGGCGACGTTGACGGTCGACTGCCGCTGAACATGCTTTGAGATTTGATTCATCATGCCGTCGATGGAGGTTATTCTCTCGATAACCAGCGCGATTTTACCGGTGACCTCGGTAACATCGATCATTCCCCTGTTGATTTCATTGTCGCTGGTCAGTATGAGGGTGTCGATGTCCTTGATGCTGCTTGCCGTTTGATCGGCGAGCTTCGATATTTCGTCGGCGACGACCGCGAAACCCCTGCCGGCGTCGCCCGCCCTCGCCGCTTCGATCGCCGCGTTCAGGCTAAGCAGGTTGATCCTGTCGGAAATATCATCGATGATGTTGATTATATTCCGGATGTCTTTCGAACCGTCCACAATCGTCCCCAGGCTCCCGCTCATTTTCGTGAGAGACTGCTCTCCCGCGTGCGCGTCGCGTCCGATACCGCTGGAAATATCAATGGTCTCCCGGGTTATATGTCCGATATCACCCACCGTAGCGGAGAGTTCTCCCATTCGTTCCGCCAGGACGCTCAGGTCGTTATACTGGCTGCGCGTCCCTCCCTCGACGGATTCCATACCGGCGGAGATTTCCTCCACTGCCGAGGTAATCTCCTCAATCGACGCGGCGAGGTTCTGGGCCGCTTCGGTGAAAACCAGCGATGCCCCCGAAAGGTCCTGTGAAAGCCTTGCCAGATCCGACGAGGATTCGGTAATCGAGTCAACGAGCTTATGCAGGGCCTCATTCTGCCCCGCTTGCTGGTGCGACACTTCCTCAAGTCTTTTCAGCGTGGCCCCGAAGATTGTCGTTATGAGCAGAGAGATCGCGACGGTGAAGATCACGGCGCAAACGGAATAGATGCACCCCATCCTCGCAACGGCCGCCCCCGCCTCATCAAGCCGCTGCGATACCAGCGCATAAGCTGCAATGGCGCATGCAATGATGATTACGGCGAAGGATACGACCCATCTTTTTGTGCAGAAAAGCGCGATAAAAACCACGGATGCCTGCAGGAAGTAAAAATTTGCCGAGAAGACCGTGTTCGGTTCGCGAACGATTCTGGCGATAACGCCACCCAGGAGAGCCAGCACAATGATCGTACTGATCAGGTTGGCCGCCGCGTTGTAGTGCCCGCGCCTGAGAATGACGAGGGACACGGCCATGGAGGCCACGATCGCGGCGACAACCGGAAAGGTGGTCCTGAGAGAGGCGGGCGCTGTCAGAACGAGCATTACGATGAGCAGCGTGCAAACTATCATGCAGAATAAAATGAATTTTACAAGGGTCCTGGCGAGTCTTTCCTTGAGGAAGGACGTTTCTCTGAACCTTTCAATAAAATAATCGATTATTAACGAAAAGTTGTTCATCAGTCACCCCTCCTTTGCCCTGCCGCATCGCTTCCCGTGTCGCTATCCAGGAAAGTTCTTCCTCTCCGGAGAAAAATTTCTTCGGATATATGCCCGGTTGTCGGGAGTTCTCCTCCGGTGACGGCCCTTCTCCCACCGAAAGGCCCCATATCAGGGGACTTTTATAAATTCTCCGCTCACGCATGCTGCCTTTTTGCCTCTACGGATGGAAGCATTGTCGACAGCGTCAAGGAACGGTACAGGACGGTAATTGTATGTCAATGATTATTCCGTTTTAGTAATGACTCCTTGACCGGCCGCAGGCCTCGCTTCACCTCCTCCAAATATTCTTCGTGACACTCGCATCCTCTACGCATCATATACCATGCCTGTTCGGCCCGGTACCCATAAACAATCGAGGGGGCGCATCGATACAGCCGACACGATCCGGACATTCCGCCGGCGGATCCAGGTTCCCATTCCCGGCAATCATGCAGGCCCCCACACTCCTCCGCAGCTTGACATTCAATCGCACCGGGTATACTCTCCGTACATGGGCACACCCGATCTCTCCCGCTTCCGTGAAATCTGCACCCGCATCGCCGAAGGCACGCCGCGGGGCCATTCGTGGAAATGGGACGACCGTTTCAACGCCGCGCTCATGGCCTTCGAATCGGCCCAGAAGGAGCGTGTGTTCGGCGCGGTCATCAACGAGTTTGTCCGGCACTGGGACGTCGGCACCATCGAAAAGGCCTCGCAGCGCGTGCGCGGCATCGTGGACTCGACCTTCGATATCCGTCCGGGACAGCTCATATTCGCCGCCGAGGCCGACGGCGACTTCATCCTCCTGGCGGCCTGGTGGCCCTGGGCGAACGAAACAATCATCTCCATGCGCATAGGGCTGTATTCGACGGGAAGGGCTCCGCTCTGCCGCGACGAGGCCGCCCGATGTCTGCGCGAATGGCTGGGGGTGGAGGAGGAAGGGTGAGAAGTTTATTCTTTTGCCTTCAACGCCCTGTTTGACAAACACTGTCAAATAATGTAAGCATAGTGACCGGCACGCCGCTCGATCGGTCCTTTGGGCCCGGTCGCCCGGACCCCGGCGGGCGTCCTGCGTCGCGCGCCACAACAGGAGGATACACGATGAAAACCATACGGCGAACACTACGCACATTCGTACTACTGCTCGCGCTCTCCCCGATTCCCGCGGCCGCGGAATTCATAGCCGTTCTGCAGGGTGGCACGGTGTACTCATCCCGCAACGACGTGGCCCTTCCCGGCGACACGGGAACGCGCTTTTCGTACGTCGACGACCTCGACTCGGACATTGTGTTCTCGCCGCGCGTGGAGGCCGGGTACGAGTTCGCCGGGCGGCATTACGTCGGGCTCATGGCGTCGTGGCTGAGGATTCGTCCCGAGGGAAGGCTCGACCGGGCCGTCGAGTTCGACGGCAAAACCTTCCCGGCCGGCACCGACGTAAAGGGGCGCTTCAGGTTCGATTCATACCGGGCGCATTACCGCTATTATTTTCTGAGCAACGGGATCGTGAAGCTCGGCGCCGGCATTACCGGGAAGATTCGGGACGCCGAGATTTCGCTGGAGGGCGGCGGGCAGAAAGGGGGGCTCGACAATACCGGCTTCGTGCCGCTATTGAACTTCTACCTGGAATGGATCGTCTCTCCGGCCCTGTCGCTCCTCGCCTGCGGCGACGCGGCGTGGTCGCCCTACGGCCGCGCCGAGGACGTGTTCGCGGGGATCGTGTACCGCCGCACCGAACGCGTGGCGCTCATGGCCGGCTACCGGCTGCTCGAGGGCGGCGCCGACAACGACACGGTCTATACCTTCTCAATGTTCCATTACGCGGTGCTCGGCGCGGAGCTGCGCTATTAAGGCACGGACCTCCGATCCTGGCGCGCGCCGCTACGTCCGCGCCAGGCGAGCCCGTTATCAGGCGGCGCCGCTCAGGCCTTAACCGAAAGCGTCACCAGTTCCTGAACCGCGCCTTCGATCCCCCTGGAGGTCTCGGACAGCTCGGTGGAGCCGTGCGCGATCTCCTGCGCGCGCTGGTTGATGTACGATATATTCCTCGAAATCTCGTCGAAGGCGGTCTTCTGCTCGTCGACCGCCGTGAGTATCCTGTCGGCCTCCGAGAGTATCCGCCCGAGCGAGCCGCGCGCCATCGTGACGAATGAGTAGCAGCCCGCGCTCGTAAACACCAGGGAGACGGTGCTGTCGATTATGAAATCGAGCATCTGGGAGAAATTGAGGTCGCCGGCGGACTCGAAGACGATGCCGAGTAGAAAAACCAGCGCGATATTCGCCACCGAGGAGATGCGTTTAACGGGGCGAACCGAGGCAATGCACCGCCGGGTTCCGGTTGAACGGGCGCTCGGTACGCGCGGCCTGCGCGAACAGGAACAGCAGTGACGCGCCGATATCCCTGAATATTCAGGGACACCGTGCGCCCCGGGAGCGGACGGGGCACGGTGTCCCTGAGGATTATTTTTTGATCAGCTTCACGATATACAACAGCACAATCGCACCGACGAGCGCGACAACGATTGAGCCGAGCATTCCTCCCGCCGTTATGCCGAGGAGCCTGAACAGGAAGGCGCCGATAAACGATCCGATGATGCCGACGATGATATTACCGGCGAGGCCGAACCCGCCGCCTTTCATGATTATTCCGGCCAGCCACCCGGCGACCGCCCCGATCACCACAAACAGAAGTAACGATGTAAGGCTCATATTCCCCTCCTGGCGTATTTGATATACCCGCATTCTTTCACGGTCCGCGGATAAAGTCAAGCGCGCGTGATGTATTTCACCTTACGGCTTTTTCGTCATTTCTTCACCCGGTCGGTATTCGCGCTCGAGGTTCGCGCGTATCTCGCTCTCGTCGCGCCACACCGGCTTGAGCTCGCGCCTTGCGAAGAGCGGCGACTGGTCGGCATAATGTTTCGACGCCGCGTCGAGAGTGGCGCTTCCGTACTGGTGGATGCTCCGCGAGGAGAGCTTCCCGTTTCGGTCCCAGGTGACCAGAAGCACGTAGGAATCGCCGACCCTTCCCCGGAACCGTCCGTCCTTCATCAAGTCGCCGGTCACATCGTGCAGCACGTCGGGACCGCCGCCGAGACCCAGGTCGGTAGTCCCGCGTATCAGCCGGTTCACCATCGACCAGGGAACATCGACGCGCCCGTGCGCGCTTTGCACGAGCCTCGCGGCCTTCGCGAACCCGTTGGCGATGGCGCGTTCCGGGACGTCCGCGACCTCGACCCTCTCGCGGCCCTTCATGATGATGGTATGGCAGGTCACAGCCAGAGCCGCGCCGGTGTTGTCCGGATCCACGCGCAGGTCCCAGCGTGCCAGAACATCACGGGCATTCTTTACAACGGGATCATCGGACGGGGGAAGCGCGAGGATGCGCACCACGAGCTTCGCCATCTTCGACTCCTTCGAGTAGGCCATGTCATACTTGTAGCGGTAGAATTCTTCCGGCGTTATGGAGTCGTCCGAACCGAAGAGCTCGAGCGCGCGAAGCGCCCTGTTCGTCATGCGAAGCTCTATTCCATACGATTTCGAATAGTCCTCCGCGCGCGGATTTTCGGGGTCGAGCGTGGCGCGAAACGGCGTGTTGTTGCAGTTCTGGACGAAACCCGACGCGGGGTTCTTGACGCGCGGCAGGCGCCCGTACGGCAGATACCCGGTCCACAGGGTCTTCGAGGTGTCGCCGGGCAGGCGCTTCGACCAGTCGTAGCCCTCGTCGCGCAGTGGAAGCAGCGCCTGGTAGTGATACAGGATGTTCCCCTCGCGATCGGCGTAGGTGCAGTTGAACATCGGCAGGGTCGCCATGCCAAGCGCCTCCTCCCACTCGGACATGTTTCTCGCCCGGTTCATGCGGTACCACTGCTCGACCTGGCGGATGTCGCTCATCCCGGCGTAACGCACGGCGAAGACCCCGTGCGGCCTGCGAATGGCCGGGCCGTAGACCGACCACAGCACCTCCTCTTTGAAGGTCCAGCGCAGTGGCCCCAGCAGTTTTACCCGTATCGGCGCCTCGCGGACCTCGAGCTCGCGCCACGCGCCGTCGTAGCGGTACTGGTTCGGGTTGTCGGGGTTGATGTCGAGCTCGTACACGTCCACAAGGTCCGGGTAGTTGTTGGTGTGGGCCCAGCCGAGATACTCGTTGTGCCCGTGGAACACGACGGGCGAGCCCGGGAACAGACCGCCGGTCATGTTCCATCCCTCCTCGCTGTGCACGTGGGCCTCGTACCAGGTGACGGGCCCCTCCCACGGCTGGTGCGAATTAATGGCCAGCATCGTTTCGCCGCCGGCGCTCCGCCGGGGCGACAGTGCGATGGCGTTCGAACCGACGCCCGTCCCGAAGCGGGAGGGCGCGTCATGCCCGAAGGACGCGGCGAGCATTGAGTCGATCGGCCGGAGGGCCGCGGTCTTCGGCTTTTCGAAAAGCTCTTTCAGTACGACATCGACGCCCACCATGAGCGGCATCTTGTGGACAAACCCCGCCACGATGTGCTTTCCCGTTACGCGTCCCAGGCCCGGAACGGTTTCGCGCGGATGGAGAGCGGCGTAGTGATTGACGCCCCCGGCATAGGCCTCGCACAGGGCGCGCGTGCGCGGGTCCAGGTCGGTCTCGTATCTCGCGTTCACCGTGTCCCACAGGCGGATGAGGTTCACCAGGTAATCGTTCCCCGCGCCCTTCGGCCCGAGCACGCTCGCCAGGCGGCCGCCGACCGCCATCATGACCAGTTGCATGGTCTTGAAGTCGTCTTCGGCGTGGGCGTACGCCAGCCCGAAGGCCGCGTCGGTATCCTTCTTCCCGAACACATGCGGCACGCCCCAGCGGTCGCGCAGTATCCGCACGTCGTATCCGGAAGAGATATCGGCCGCGGCATTCTGGTCGCGAATCGAGGCGACCAGGATCAGAGGTACTATGACGAGCACGGCTGCGAGGCGACGCGTCGACGATTTCATGGGGCTTTCTCCCTCGGTCTTACGGGTACTACGCTCGTTTGAGCTCGATCAGAATAGCACGAGGAGCGGAATTGGCAATAAGTTTACGGAACGAGCGCTTTTCTTCGCCAGACGCGGGAACGCCTTCGCCTTCCGGGGATCGGCCTGGAACGATACTCCACTTTCCAGAATCCATCCCCCTTCCCCCAACATTACTGTTGACGCCGCGCTCCCGTTGTGCTATATTGTACTATGCAGGGGACGATTATGGTTTCGACTGCAATGATGTGTCTGCAACCGCATGCCGAGCGTCCGTCGTCTCGTAAATCGCGGCGGGAAAAATTTAAACGCAAACAACGAATTAGCTCTCGCGGCTTAACACCCACGGGCGTCGCTGGTGGATCTGCTCCTCTGGGGCTTTCAGCGGCGTAAGAAACAGGGGATAGCGAAGGCGCCCGTTCCCGGCGCCGTAGCGAAGACACAGGGAACCCGGTCCTGAGTACGGCGCTCCTTCCCGGAATCAGGACTTGAATAAAATGAAGGGGACAAGCATGTAGACGTTGCAGGTGTGTGTTGCAGGACGCGGGTTCGAATCCCGCCGTCTCCAATGCGTTTCTATCTTCCGGCCAACCCCTCCCCCATTTACGTTTTGCGGCGGCCGGTGCCGAGAAACGCCCCTCCACCACCCCGATCATCGATAAAAATGACTGGCCATATTCCGGGGTTGAGTGTACCGTCGTGCCATCATGAAGTACAGTCCGGATAACTCGATATGAAGCACACCGCGCGGTTTAAAAGCGTGCTCATTGTCCCCGACCGAAGACGTAAACCCGACACCATTACATTCGACGTTGAAAATGCACGCGATCATGTCCTGAGCATAAGCCCCGGCAATTTCTTTATAAACCGCTCATGGATATCGAGTTTCCTCATTTCGCTCATGGCGATCATTCCCCTCGCCGCCCTGGTATACGGCGTTATAACAATGGGATTGAGCCTTGATGTGAACAGGGCGCTTCCGTGGTTCATCCTGTCATGTGTCGTCGCTTTTATCACGCTACTGGCCCTGGTGGGAACACCCGCCTCGGTGCGCCGTCTCAAATGGGATCTGGTGGTAAAAGAACGCGGCGCAGGAAACTGGAAGATCATCGAAGACACCGACTGGGAAAACTTTACCCGCATGATCAGGCTCGCCGAAGAGCGAAAAAAAAGGGTGAAAGAGGAACTCGAAAAGGAGATGGCGAAAGGGCCTTCATGGCCCGCACGATAACTCCCGGAGGGAGCTCATGAAACCCGTTATCCGCTTCGCGAAAATATTCTGGCTTGCGTTCTGGGCGGGCATACTGACACTCCTTGTTTTTGTTCCGATGATACTGGGCACTCGGTCTTAAGCACCAGGATTCCCCGCGGCCGGAAAACCGTATCATCCCACCATCGGGTTCGGCAGTATTTTTCCCGAAAGGCCGGCCCCTTGGATGAAGACTTCATCGATCCCGAACATCTCCCGCGACAGCGCGTCGATAAGCACGACGGTACCCGCCTCGCGTAGCGCGCTCACCGAGGTGGCGAGCTCTTTGCGGGCCTCCTCGCCCGTGTGCTCGATGATGATGTCCCAGTAGCGGTCGGGCGTGTTCCGGTTGATGTAGAGAGCGGTGTTCGAGTCGATCACCGAGATCGTTTCAGGGCCAAGCGCGATCGCCCAGCGCAGGAAGAGCGGAAGCTCGTGAAGGTTGAGGGGCGTAACGAGGTACTTCAAGTGCACCGTGGTCCTCTTTCGCTTCACCAGGTCCCCGGCGAAGCGGAGCGTCTTTTCAAGTTCCATGCAGGTGATGCGCCGGTAGGTCTCGGCCTGGAAACCGTACACCGAAACCAGCACGTTGAAAAAAAGCGACTCAACGAACGGCACCGTATCCGCTTCCACGTTCCCGTTCGTGATGAGGGCCAGTGGGATTTCCGGACGCCTCAGTGAAAGCGCGCGAAGCCAGTCCATGGTCTTCTTCTGGATGAGCACCTCGCCGCCCTGGACCACCATGTGATTGATGGCGGGCAGGGTTTCGATGAGCCGGTCGAGTTCCCCGTAATACAGGTACGGGCTGTGTGAAGAAGGGGCGTCGACGCAGCACATCGCGCAACGTCCGTTGCAGGCGAGGCCCGTTTCGACGTTCAGCTTGTACTCGCGTTCGTCCGACGGCGTCCCCTTCCTCAGCGTAAAGCTGGAGCACCGGCACGAGCCGTCGAAAGCGAGTATGCGGTCCTCGAGATCGGTGTCGCAGATGTGGCCGATGCGGAGGGAGGGATTGTTCCAGGTGAGGCAACAGGGATAGAGGCCGCCGTCCGAGGCGATGAAAAGCTCCCGGTAATGGCACGGCCGCTCCGTGCCGGGAGTGAACGGCGAGCGCATGCTCCTATCGCCGGAGAAAGTTAAGGTCGTCGAGTGTGTGTATCAGGCGCTCGCTCACCCTGTCCAGGAGTTGCTGCCTCAGTCGCGTGGCGCTGATCTCCTCAACGTCGAATGAGTCAAACTGGTGGTCGAGGTACACGGTCCTAAGGTCGCGATCGAGTACGCACACGACCGAGTCGAAATCGAAAAACTGCATCTCGAGGGCCATGACCCCGTAGACCTCGTAGATGATGAGGCCGTCACAGTCGTTTTCGGCGAGGATCTTTTTGAGTTCGGCTCCATTGGCGCGGACGAATTCGTTCACCACTCCGGTCGCCTTGAATTTCAGGAAATTTCCCTCGCCGTCGACCTGAAAGAAACGCTCTTCCTCGCCGCCATAGGAACAAATCCCCTCACCGCACGCGGGGGCGATGGCCGTCTTTTTAAGCGGCCTGGCCGCCGCGATCCAGTTGGACAGGTTGCTGGTCTGCTCTTCCCGGCTTATCTTGCTCTTCTGCGACATGCGCAGCACGATGCATGCGTTTTTTATTTTTTTCAGGGCGCTCCCGCTCGACATCTCCTTCGACACTGAATAGGTCGAGCAGGATACGACGGCCACAGCGGCCGCCAGCGCGATCACGCACATCGACCGTTTTAAAATTTCTGAATTCTTCATGCGCTTCCCCTCTTTTTACGGGGTGTTTTTAACGTTCGCCTTCAGCCTTTGGCGCCGGTCACCCTCCGATAATGTCGGTTCTTTTAACTATCTTGTATCCTTCGCCGGCAAGCGCCTTCTTGGCCGTCTCGATGTCATCAAATCTAAAAATCATTACGGCCTTGTCGTCTCTTTTTTCGGTGAATGCGTACATATATTCGATGTTAAGTCCGTGCCGCGAGAAGGCCTCCAGGGCCTTTTCCAGCGCCCCGGGCACGTCCGCTATCTCGATCGCCAGCACCTCGGTCGTCGCGCAGGTGAAGTGGTTTTCCCGTAGCGCCCTCGCCGCTTCGTCGGGATTGTTTACGATCATCCGGATGATGCCGAAATCGGCAACTTCGGCGATGGTGAGCGTGCGTATGTTGATATTCTTTGCGGCCAGCACCTTGAGGGCGCTTTGGAGCCTGCCGGGCTTGTTTTCAAGAAAGAGAGAAAGCTGCGTGATATTCATGACCGCCTCCTTTTAGTGTGATCCACCGCGGGCCCATCGCGCCCCGGTCTATTTCAGTTTCCGCTTGTCGACGACGCGCACCGCCTTTCCCTCGCTGCGGGCGAGCGTCCGCGGCTCCACCAGCGTAACCTTCGCCGAGACGCCCAGCACGCTCTGCATGCGCTGTTTGATGCGCGCCGCGAGCTGGTTCATCACCTTCAGCTCGTCGGAAAAAATCCGCTCGTTCACCTCTACCAACACCTCGATATCGTCCAGCGCGTCCTTGCGGTCCACGATGATCTGGTAGTGCGGCGCGGTCCCTTCCGCCTCCATGAGCACGGCCTCTATCTGGGACGGGAACACGTTGACGCCGCGGATGATGAGCATGTCGTCGGAGCGGCCGGTCACCTTTTCCATTTTGACCAGTGTCCGTCCGCACGAGCACGGCGTGCGGTAGAGGCGGGTGATGTCGCGCGAACGGTAGCGAATGACCGGACAGGCCTCCTTGGTAAGGGAGGTGTAGACGATCTCGCCCTTCTCTCCCTCGGGGAGCGCTTCGCCGCTTTCAGGGTCGATAATTTCCACATAGAAATGGTCCTCGAAAACGTGCAGGCCCGATTTGGCGCTGCACTCGCACGAAACTCCCGGGCCTATCACCTCCGAGAGCCCGTAGATGTCGAAGGCGTCGATTCCCATGCGGCCCTCAATCTCCGTGCGCATCTGCTCGGTCCACGGTTCGGCGCCGAAGATACCGGCGCGGAGCTTCGTTCTGCGGAAATCGTAATCGGGCCTGTTCCGTTCGACATGGTCGGCCATGTTGATCGCGTAGCTCGGCGTGCAGGCGAGCATCGTGGTGCCGAAGTCGCTTATCAGCATGAGCTGGCGCTCCGTGTTGCCCCCGGAGATAGGGACCACGGTGGCCCCGATCTTTTCGGCCCCGTAATGCGCGCCCAGTCCGCCGGTGAAAAGCCCGTATCCATAGGCAACCTGGACAACGTCCTTAGACGACCCTCCCGCACAGGCTATCGTTCGCGCCATAACCTCGGCCCATATCTCGATATCGTTTTTGGTATAGCCGACCACCGTGGCATTGCCGGTGGTCCCCGACGAGGAGTGTATGCGGATAACCTTTTCCATCGGCACCGCAAATAGCCCGAACGGGTACGAGTCGCGCATGTTCTGCTTCATGAGAAAGGGGACCCGGCGCAGGTCGTCCAGTGTCTTGATCTGTTCGGGCTTGAAGCCCGCCGCGTCGTACGACCGCCGGTAGAATGGAACATTATCGTAGGCGTGCTTCACCGACCATCGCAGCCGCTCGAGCTGCACCTCCCTCAGCTTTGACAACTGCATCGCTTCGTATTCCTTATTGAACATGGCCTGACCTCATACCGCTGGTAGTTATATCCGCTTCTTTTGCCCGCTACCGACACTGACACGTCCGGTCGCTTTTCTCTCAAGAAGGAGGGAGAATAACGTAGAGAGTATTTTATTATTTGTCAATCGAAAGTGTCCATAAATTTAAAAATATTCAATGGAGTACGGGGCGAGGCCGGGGAAGAAATTATTTTCTATACCATCACAGAATATACGATATATAAATAATTATATATATTATCATTCATTATTAAAATATATATTATTTTTTCATTGAATAAAAAAACAGGTGTTTTAAATTTTGTACTTTCGATATGCGGTCAAATACGGGCATTCGTCATTGTATCCCGCTCAGAGCGGGAGAGCCCCGCGCCGGATATTTATAGGCGCGGTTTGGATCACCAATCAGGGAGCGCTCCATGGACAAGTTCTTCAACCCCGCATCCGTCGTCGTAATCGGCTCATCGAACTCTCCATTCAACCTCGGAGCCAGCATATCAATTGCCCTGAGCCATCTCGGCTATGCGGGCAAAATGTACGCGGTCAACTCGAGGGGGGAGGATGTCCATGGCTCCCGCGGCTTCAAATCTGTATTCGATATACCCGGCGAAATCGACCTGGCGGTCGTGCTCACCCCCGCCAGAGTGACCCCCGCCATCGTCAGGGAATGCGGCGAGAAGGGTATCCGCCACCTCGTTATTGAAACCGCGGAGTTCTCCGAGGCCGGCGAGGAGGGCAAACGACTCCAGGAGGAGATCAGCGAATGCGCGCGCGAGTACGGCATACGCTTTCTCGGCCCCAACTGCCTTGGAACCATCAACGCTCACAACAAGTTCTGCTGTTTCTTCGGCATCACCCCCGGCATGTACGACGGCGTCTTCGATCGGCCGGGCTCCATCTCGTATATAATCCAGAGCGGCGGCATAGGTGCGCTCATCATCGATTCGTTCCGTAAGGATATCACCAACATCAATAAGATAGTTTCAATCGGTAATAAGGAAGACGTAGATGAGTCCGATCTCATCGAATACTTTAACGGCGACAACACCGAGGTTGTCTGCCTCTATCTCGAGAACGTGAAAAACGGCAGGAAGCTCCTCGAAACGGCGAAGCGCGTGAAAAAGCCGGTACTTGTCTATAAGGTGGGTCGGACCGGCGAGGGATCGAAAGCCGCCATGTCGCACACGGCGGGGATGGCCAACAACGACGTCATCTTCGAGAGCGCCTGCCGCCAGGCGGGCATCGTGCGCTTAAAGTCGATCTCGGAGCTTTATTCGCTTCCGAAGATGTTCACTACCATGCCGCCCATGAAAGGCAGGCGCGTGGCGGTCTTCACCAACTCCGGCGCCTTCGGCGGCATAATGGCCGATCTGATCGTGGAAAACGGCCTCGAGATGGCATCCTTCTCCGAGGAGACGAAGCAATGTCTGCGCGCCACCGCTAAGCTCTTCAACGTCTCTAACCCGGTAGACCTGGGCCCGACGCTGGGAAAACAGACCTTCATCGACATCTGGGACGCCATTCTGTCATCGGACCGCGTGGACGGGCTTCTCGCAATACCCAACGTGTGGCAGAAGGTGGTCGTGGAAGCCATCTGCGAGCTCGGGACTATCTGTAAAAAATACGACAAGCCGGCCGCAATCTACATCCCCAACGCGATCGATCGCATACTTTCAATAAGGACCGAGTATAACCTTCCCATCTTCGAGTCTCCGGAAGAGGCGACGCGGGCGCTCACGGTCTCGTATCAGCACTATCACTCTCTCGGGAAGAAGGAGAAAGAGGCGCTGGCCGTTTAAACGGCGGGCGCCTCCGAGGCCGTTTTCTTTAACACGTCCGGGCGGTTCGAAAAGATGCCGCTCGCTCCCATTGCGATGAGTCTTCTCATCGTCTTGGGGTCGTTCACAGTATAGATGTTCACCGGAATTCCGTGCGCGGCGCAGTCCGCCATCCATTCCCCGGTGATCTCATCTTTCGAACAATTGAACGCATCCGCGCGGAGGTGCTCCACGATCGCCGCCGGCGCCTGCGAACGCGGATAATACCGGTCGTCATAAAGGACCGCCGTCACCGCCGACGGGTCGATGATTTTACAGTGCAACAGCGCGCGCGGATCGAAGCTCGAAAACACCACGTGCGACTCCATTCCGTGGCGGTACACAAGTTCCAGGCACCTCGCCTCTATACCGTCCAACACCATGTCCTGCACCGCTCCCGATTTTATCTCGATGTTGAGCGCGATGCGGCCGGCGCACAGAACCAGCACCTCCTCGAGCGTCGGGACCTGTTCGCCCCTGGCCGCCTTGAACCTGTAGCCGAAATCTAAGCGTTTAAGCTCGGCCACCGTGTATTGCGCCACGCGGCCATGCCCTCCGGTCGCGCGGTGGATGCGCTCGTTGTGCACCACCACCGGCACCCCGTCGCGCGAGACCAGCACGTCGATCTCGGCCATATCCGCGTCCATAGCGATGGCGCCCTCGAGCGACAAAAGCGTGTTCTCGGGGAAATAGGCCGAGGCGCCGCGGTGGGCGATGACGGCAAATCCCTCCCGTATCGGCTTTCTATAGAGAAGTGTATGGCATGGACGTCCCAATGAGGCCTCCCCGGAAAATACTCTCACAGGAATACTATCGGCCATCCCCCATAAGACTTGCAATCAGAAAAAAGACGGGCGTATTCTCGAAGGGAACCGGCGGCGGGAAGGCTCCTCCATTCGCCCCGATGCCCCGATAACCGTTCGCGCGGAGGTTTCGATAGATGACCGCCGAAAAAATTATCAGGATGCTGCGCCTTGAAGTACATGCGGAGGGAGGCTGCTTCGCGGAGTCCTGCCGTTCAACCGAATCGATCGCGCGCGGCCATTTGTCGCCGCGCTACAACGGAGACCGGTCGTTTTGCACTGCCATCCACTACCTGCCGTCCCCCGACACCTTTTCGTCTATGCACCGACTGGCGAGCGACGAGATCTTTCATCACTACCCGGGGGACCGGGTCGAAATGCTGCACCTCTTTCCGGACGGGAGGGGGAAAATGATCATGATGGGTGCCGATCCGGCGAAGTGAATGGTTCCGCAGGCGATCATTCCGGCTGGCGTGCGGCAGGGGGCGCGGCTCGTGCCGGGCGGCTCATACGCGCTCCTCGGAACAACCGTGGCGCCGGGCTTGATTTCGCCGATTTCGGGACCGGCGACCGCACGGATCTCGTCGAACGCTATCCGCCGCGGGCCGGGCTCATAACGGCGCTCACCCGGCATTGACGCCCCCTCAGGCCTCCTGCGCAAGTATCTGGTTTTTAAGCGAATCCGCGACAAATTCGACGTTTTTGGCGCTCTTCGAGAGCCTCTCCGCTCCCGCCGCGTATGACTGGGTCAGCTCGTTCACGCTCGCCACGGAGCGCACGATCTCGGTGACCGCTGTCTTCTGCTCCTCGGTGCTGTTTTTGATCTCGTCCGAGCGTTGCTTCACCTTGGCCGCTTCCGCGTTGACATCCACGTTTATTTCCTGCTGCACGCGCATCTGGTTGGTCAGGGACTCCATCATGGAGCTTATCGTGTTTACACCCTCGATAATACTCCTTATAACCCCCACCGTTTCGTCGACGTTGCGCAGGCCGCTGCCGATCTCGCTGTTGTTTCCCTTGATCAGTTTGTCTATCTCCTTGAGGCTGTCGGCGGTCCGGTCAGCCAGTTTGGATATCTCGTCGGCGACAACGGCGAATCCTCTGCCGGCCTCGCCCGCACGCGCCGCCTCGATGGTGGCGTTGAGCGAGAGCAGGTTGATCTGATCGGATATCCCGTTGATGATCGCGACGATCCCGGTCATCTCCTTCGAGCTCTCGCCGATCTTCTGCATGCTGCCACTCATATCGCCGAGCGAACGGTCGCCCTCTTTGGCGTTGGCGGCGATATTGCCGGTAAGCGTGACGGCCTCGGAAATATCGTCGCCCATCGACCCGATCGTCGTTGACAGGTCGTTCATCTTGGCGACGAGCGCCGTCAGGCTCTGGAACTGCTCGCCCGCGCGAATTGCGACCTGGTCGACTCCCGCCGACACCTCCTCGATCGTCGCCATGATCTCCTCGGCCGAGGCCGCCTGGTTCTGGGAATATTCCGAAAACGAGTTCGATGTCGATGAGAGTTCCTCGACCGAATCGGCAAGGCGCTTCGAGGTCTCGCGGACCGAACCGAGGAGGCTTCCCGCCCTCGCATAACTTTCTTCGCTGCGCCTGCGCTCCTCGTCCGATTTTTCAATCGCCTGCTCGGTGATGCGCAGTACGAGGTATGACAGAACGAAGGTAAAGATGATGACAAAGCTGCTGTCGACCATGCCGACCTTGGCCGCCTTGAGGCTTATCGGATCGAGTTTGTCCTTCACGAGAAAGAAGAAGGAGATGTCGCTGACAAGAAACAGCGCCGTGAAGCTGAATATCCACTTTTTTTCGCAGAAAAGCATCGCCTGCACTATGAGCGCTATCATGAAGTAAATGAAGGTCGTATATCCCGCATAGGCGTCGCGGTTGACCTTGGCGAACAGCCCCGCCGTTACGGCGAGCGAAACTACCAGCATGAAGATATTGGCGGCCCCATGGTACCGACCGAGTTTCAACATAAACAGAGTGACAATGGTTGTGACAAAAACTATAAAGATGACCACGTTCGCTTGCACCGCCCTTTCGGACAGGAAAAGGAAGAAGATGGCCGAGAGAACAATCATCAACAGGCCTATCACAATGGTATAATACATCAGCGTCTGCGCCTTCTTCTGGATTATAAAAGGAGCGTCGTGATATTTATTCAGAAAAAAACGCTCCAGAAAGTTTTCACGGGCCATCGGTTAACCCCTTCGTGTATAAAATAAACTGATTTTTTTATTTCCGCAACGAGCGACAGCCAACGATCCGGTCTGTCGACGCAAAACGATTTTTTCAAGCTGACATCATTTATTATGCAACCCCGACCATACCAAGCCTGTCAACCCGAATTACCATTCCCGTAAAGTAAAAATGATCGGGGCTCGCTGAAAAGGTCGCGGGTCACTGATAAATTAATTGTTTCACGGATTCAGCATGCCATACGTACACGGAACGAGGCCGATTATTAAAAGACCACACCCGGCTTGAGTTTGGGGCTGTTTTAATTCGGATTTATTACTGCATATTTATGGTTCGATACCGGTATTTTTCGAATGTTTGTTTGGAAGCGCGCGTTTTTCAGAAAATCCTACCTTGGTTTTTCGATTATAACGTGCCGTTGTTCGGCCTGCTGGACGGCCGTCGAGAAGTCGACAAACTCACCGTAATCGGCCGGATCGATGCAGACCGCGTTAACGTGTACTTCCTTGTCGACATCGAGCTCAATGGACCCCGGGCGCTTCGACACCCGAATCATGGCATACCCGAACCGGCACCGCACCACGTCTTCCCTTTCCAGCACGGCCCCGCGATACTCCTCGGGGAGAACAAAACTATAGGACTCTGACTCGTTTACCGGACGGACGATGTGAAAAAGATGCTTTCTATTACGATCGTCGACATGGTTCAGCACTTCGCTCGAGTTGAGCACCGGTGAAATGACGATCCGGTCGGGCGCTACCGCGGAAATGGAGAATACCCTTCCCTTGACCGCAAGTTCCAGGGGCGAATCAGCCGCTTCGAGGCCGGCGAGTTTAAAATCGTCAAGGCTGAAAGCTGGAAACATTTGTGCGAGGAGCCGGTTGACCATCTCCTCCCTGGATTGTGCGTCCTGGAACAGCGAACGCACCTCCCCCCGGGCGCCGTAAAAGCGTATGCTCCCGTTGAAAAAAGCGTTCCCCCTGTTGTCGATTTGCACCTTCATTCCGATCCTGCTCCCGCTCATTCTCAGAGAGGTGACGGTGCGCGTTTCAGCCTTGTCCCGCAGAATGACCAGGGCCTCGGTCCCCTCAATCTCCGGGCCCACCACGCCGTAGCCGTTATTGGCCTGCGAGAAATCAATCCAGACCCCGCCTCGCCGGTCGATTGGCACATACAGCAGTACATGCGAAAATATCCCGGGAGAGACGAAACCGCGAAGGTCGGGGAAATCCCGCCCACCCGTGAAAGCGAAATACGAACGTATCCCCAGGCATTCCAGCATCGCCCTGGCAAGCACCGCCTTGTCCTCCGGCGTGCCCCTGCGCTTCATCATCGTTGTCGCCGCTTTTTCGGGATAGTAAAGTACATTGCCTAACAGATCGATCTCCCGCGACACAAAGGCATAAATCCTTCTTGCCGCTTCATCCACGCTGCCGCCGGCGAACTTCGTGCGGATATCGTCGTCCGGAAGAGAGAACGCATCACGCACAAGGCCGTTATACCATATAGCAAATTCCTTCCGATTCCGCATCGTGGAGATCGAATACAGCGGAAGATATTGCAGCCTGTTCCCCATCGCGCGTTCCATCCGGACAGGCTTATGGCTTTCGCTTCTCATCAAATACTCGATCATGCCGTTGCGCCTTCGGTGCGTCACCTCGCCGCCGGTGTAGACAATTTTCACGTCCATGTCCTCTGGAGCGATTACCCGGCATGAAAACACGCCAAGCGCTTCGTCAAAATCGTGTATTGCCGCGATGGGAGTCGCGAAAATCCTCGATGAACCCCGCAGGTCGAAGGGATTGTCCGCGTAGTAGGCGACATGAATGACGGAACGCTCGCCGAGCGACGGGAGGGAAAGATATGAGGTCCCGTCCACACGAATAATCCGGCCGGCGTCGCTGTAGCTTCCGTCCTCACGATAGACCCGGGCCCTCACTGGATACACCCTGTTCCCGTGCTCGAGCCTGAACTCTCCATATCGCTCGATACCCCGGCTGTCATGGATATAAATAACGTCCTCGCAGAAAGCCCGGCTGCTGCCGTCCGCGTTCAGCCGGTATATCCTTCCCCGGTAAATAACCTCGGATGGAACGCCGGTGCCTTTTTTCTTGCCACGTATCCACGAGGCGGCGTGGTCCTCGCCCTTTTCCTCCCGGTCGCGGGCCATTGGTGGTTCGAACCCTCCCCCGGCGAGGAAATCCAGCAGGTCGCCCATCTTATAATAGGACGGCGCGATCGCAAGCATCCTTCCCCAGTCGGGCGAAGGGACCTCCCCTTCCAGGTAGCCGATCCTCCCCAGTCGCAGGTAATCCTCAGGATCTTCCTTTACGGCGACCCTCTCTAAAAGCAACCGGGAGGCCCGCTCGTATTCACCGATGTCGATGAGTGCGTCGATACGTTCCCTGCCGTAGTCGTCGAAACGGTCGTGTTCGTCCACAAGAGCGATAATATCCCCATGCCGTTCCATGTCGCGGCAGATGTCTATCAGCGTTTCGAACGAGGTTCTGTCAAAACCCTTGCCAAGGATCTCACGGTACTGCCGGGCCGCGAGAGCGGGGTCATTCCAGCGGTTGTGCGCGGCCAGTCCTTTTCTCGGCGCCGGCGAAGACGGGAACTCCTTCGCAAAGAGCGCGATATCTTCCTCGAATTCCTTTTCATACCCGAGCTCCGAAAGCAGCATCGAATAGGCCTCCCTTAGAGGCAGAAAGAACGGGGCGCGCCGCACAAGCGATCTGCCAACGGCATAAGCCTCAGCCATTGCCCGCCTGCCCGTCATGATCTGCAGTCGGCGGTACTGTGCCGGAATAAACGACGAGTCCGTTTCGCACAGATCATGATAGATGCGCGCCGCTTCCACATACTCCGCGGAACTTTTGTCGCTTTCCGCACTCTCCAGAAGTGATTCCGCCAGGAAATAGCGAGAGGGATATCCACCCTCGGATGATTTCCCCTTCCTGAAATGCTTAACCGCCTCGCGGCTGTCGCGTTCGCGGAAATAGCTTCCCAGGTGGAAGGACGCGCCGGGTACCCCGCTGTACAAACGCCCCACCAGCAGATCGTAGGGATAATCCAGCACCTCCATAAATTCGCACGGCCCCGTGGCCGGCCTGTCCGAAGAGCCCTTCAACGGGACGGGCCTGTCGTTCATGTCGGTCACGATCAATCGGAATCGCCAGTCATCATCGGCGTACAGTTTCATCACTATCGTTATGTTCCCCTCCGCTTTCGCCTCGATTACGCGGACCGACCGGCGGATACCGGCATCGATGTTCGCGACGGCCTCTCTCCCGTTAATAAAAAGCCGGTACGCGCATGGTGAATATACGCGCAACCTGACGGGACTCCCTGGCGAAAGGGTTGTAGTCGCGTATGCCACACCCCTCTCGGGGTAGAGTATACGCTTGAAATCGACCTCCCCGGTTTTTTCATCCGCGACAGCCTTTTTCCATCGCGCTTCGTTCCCCGCCTCCGGTGAAGCTATTTCGGGCAGGAACGGATACTCCAGGTCGGCAGCGCCGAATTGATAATAGGGCCCCGACACCATCCAATGCCGGACCGGGTGCAGAAGCTTTGCATCCTCGATCGCTTTCAAAGGCGCAAACCGGCGCGCCAGTTTTTCGCGCTCAATCAGGATCAAAAGGCGGTACAGGTTCGCGTTCGGCGCATTTTCCGCGTCGAGCCCGGCGATGACGCGCGTAAAAACGCCGTCGACCCTGGCGAATCCATGAAGGTCTGAAAGCGTACCAAGATCGGAGAAATACAGCGCCGCCTCGGGCGCGGCGGGAAATCGCAGCAGCATGGCCTCGATGGAATCGTACAGTGCGTAATAATCGCCTGCGGCGAAGCTCCTGAATATACGCTCCTCGTACGCGCGTATGTCTTCCTCCGCCGCTCCCGCCGGAACGGCCCACAGGAGGAACACCGCCCCTGCCAGCGCGAGCGTCTTACCGAACAGCCTTCGGCCCGCCATTTTTTATGCTCCTTAGAATTATGCGCTCGTTTTCTTTCCGGTGGATGAAGAGCAGAAACTCCCGGAATTCGCCGTACTCCGACGGGTCGACCGAGGAGTCCCTGAAAACGATGCTCGATCTCACCTCGATTTCCGCTTTCCCCTTCATCGCGTATTCAAACTTCGCCACGAAGCGGGAATGAACGCGCTCCTCCCCCCTCGGCAATACCGCGACCTCCCATCCCACGGGCATCGTGAACCGAACGGTCGTCTCGCTCGTCCATCCCCCCGATATGCGGACAGGGAAAACACGCGATTTCATCATTCCGTATTCTCGGTAATAATCCGACGACACGAGGAACGATTGGAAGGCGGCGTACTCCCCCGTCGTGGAGAGAAACGAGGGGATGCGTCCGTCGTACGAATACACCACCGGCCGCTCGATTCCGGCCTGATGCATCGAAAGGCCGTTAATGGACGTACCGGTGTATTTGGAATTCCAGTAGGAAGCGATCCCCCTCAGCTTTTCGGATTCGTCCAGAATATCGAGTCGAACGGAACGGGCGAACGCCCCGCCCTTGCTAAGGGTTCTTTTAAAAACAGCGCCGCCCCCCGCATCGATGGCAACGTCGGTGGTCACCGCATCAGTGTTCTCGTGATAAAAACTGCCGGTCGTAGTAATAAAAGAATGACCGCCGTCACCGATGACGAACGCCTGTATATTCCGGTCTTCCGTCGGCAGCTCGCGGCTGCCCGCCATTTTCGCCGTGGCGTCCAGGAAAATGCCTCCTTCCAGATTGACAAAACAGATTGCATGGTTGAACTGCCCGATGAATGCGATGGACCGGTCAAGGGCGCCGCGCTCACGGGTGCGGACGAGAGCCATCCTCGCGTCGATCCCCGATTTGCGGAGCATCGATATTAGCACAAGTGTGAGGTCCTTGCAGTCGCCCATCCGTGTCGCATAGGTCAGGTCGGCGTTCCGCGGCTGCAGCCCGCCCAGGCCCAGTTCAAAACCGACATACCGTATCGACGAATTGACATGGTTGAATATCTTCCTCATTTTTTCCAGGTCGCTGTCTTCGGGTCCGACAATTTCGGCGAGGTCTTTTTGCATCTCAGTGCTCATCGTTACCCTGCCGCGCATAAGGGATGAGTACCAGCGCGCGGCTTCCTCCCAGGTGCCATGCGAACTGACGATCAGGGACGGGACGATCTCGCTCTGGTGCGGCATGGCGACCTCGTCTTTGCTGGGGGGCAGGTTCGAAAGCGAGAGCCGGTATATTCGCCGATCTCCCTGGCGCGTAACGGATAAGCGATCGTTCCCAAGCCCCCTCAGGCGCACATGCAGCCGCATGCCCTCGGGCCGGCTGATAACGGTGTTCGAAATCAGCGTCCTGTAGCGCCCACCGGCCATAATCTGCTCGCCGACATACCCGCGGTACAGCCGCGCCTCACCGCTCCGTACCCGGTAGCTCAGATCGACCAGGCTCCCCTTGCCAAGCGAGGGGACCGAGAGCACCCTGGCCTGCACATCGTAGTACATCCGGCTTTCTGGGTCCGAAAGCGAGCGAACGTACGACTCCGCGGATTCCACCACCTCGCCGCCGCGCGTGACGGTGCAGCGCACGTCCTCGACACGATCCGTCGCGGGATTGAAGATAATGTACTGTGTGGAGAAATCGCGTATGGCGCTTTCAGCGTTGATTCGGAACACCCTGCGCACCGTCTTCTCGTACGACCCGTCGGCCGTGATCTTCATCACGCACTCATCAAGTATCACCACCGCGGCCTCGTCCGGATATAGCCCCGTGCCATCATCGAACACGGGCAGGTCTTTCACCCGAAAGCGGTCCAGCGGGTCGGGAGTACTCTCTATCGCGTCGATATACTCCTTCATTCTGAAGTTGTCGGGATTGCGCAGGAGCGCTTCTTTCATATAGTAAAGACCCGACGAGACACTCCCGGTCTGGTAATAGAGGGAGCCAATATCGAAAAGTATACCGCTGTCATCCGGAGCGAGCGCGAGTGCCGCGGTAAGGTAGGGCAGAGCGGCCTCTCTTCCCCTGGAGGTTCGCACGGCACCGGCAAGTCTTCGGCGCAGGTCGGCATCGCAGGGGAAAAGGTGCACGGCCCCCTCAAGGGCGGATATGGTCCCGCCGGCTTCGCCCGTGCGTTCCAGCGAATCGGCGAGCGCCCTTGCATACGTCCTGTTGTATCGGTCCAGGCCACACAGTATTCCGTATTCGTCGGCCGCGCTTCGGTAACGCTGCCGAAGGTTCAGGACCCGGCCCCGGACGGTCCTTCCCACAGAAGGAAAGCCCGATTCGATCAGGGATCTCGCTTGTTTAAGCGCCTCGTCGTACCATCCCCTTTCCGTAAAATACAACGATTTAAGCTCCGACGCGGCGGGGCAGGACGGATTTATCTCTCTTATCCGGGCGATGAGCGGCGGCGTCTCGTGGAGAAAGCCGTTGGATATCCTGCTTTCCACAATCTTCACGAGCGGCAAAAGGGCGGTGCGATCGCCGTCAGCGGCCTGGCGCAGGAGTATATCGCGCTTCTCCTCATCATCCCGGCACAGGGCAAGATAGTAGCGCGCCATGCGACCATATGCGTCACTTCCGAGGGCGGCCTGGAACAGGGCGGCCGCTTCGCCCGTCTCCTCGCTGTCAAGGCCTGCGGCGTATATCAGGTATCCGGCGCGAAACGCATCGTCCGGCCCGCCTTTGCCGGCACGGGCGGAAAGCTCGCGTAAAGCGGGAAACCATGAAGCACCGGCCACCGTTCCGGTATCGCGCGCGACCTTCGCATTTTCATTTTTATCGAGCTCATTGTGGCGGAGCGAGAACTTGATTCCGTCCCCGAGCGAATCCTCCATCCTGACAAGTACGCGATGCCTCCCGGGGACGCAGCGCACCTTCACACGGTACTGGTCGTGCACGAATCGGTGCCTGGTCTCGCTCTTAAAAACCCGCCTTCCGTCAATCCATATTTCCGTATGACCGGTCTTCCCGATATGGAACACCCGGGTCTCCTCGGAGCGCGTCGTGAACTCGGCCGCGAAGAAATACAGCGCGTCCGCCGCGTCGAGGTTCCTTTCGCCGATATCGAGGATGCCCATGCGGTCTGTCCGGGCGTCGAACCAGCGCACCGGATGGAGTTTTCCGGGATAGAGTACGGCCGCGCCGATGTCGGCCTTCGGCATCCGCGCGGCATCGAATGGTGTCGCGCCATGAGGATCAAAGGGCCCGAGCACTTTGAAGTCATTAACGAAACCGAGCTCATCGAGCATCGCTTCCGCCGCGCCGGTAACGCCGCTTCGAAGCGACAGCCAGGCGTGAAGAATCCGTATGCGGGCCCTGAGCGATTCGCTCCGGGCGACGGCCTCATTCTCCGCGAGCAGCCGTTCACATGCCCGAATGCCCCCGGGGACCAGTTCAGGATAGCTCAGCGCTTCGGCCATCCTGAATACGCCGTACTCGAGCAGCGCCGGATCGTCTTCCTTCAGCGCCGTCTGCACAAGCTCTTTGAGCGCACCGCGGGAATCTCCGCGCCAGAGCCGTTTTCCGGACGACAGCCAGGGGTCTTCCGCCGCCCCCGCGGGGGCGGACGCGTTCACTGCCGCCAGCACAAGCACGGCCGTAAAAATTCCCATGAAGATCCTGTAGAGCATCCTCTGCATGTCTATCTCGCCTCGCCCCCGTCCCCGTGGTCCATAAGCCGCATGGCCCTGTTCAGCACCTTCCGGGCGTCGTCTTTCCTGTTTTGCCTCAGCAGCATGGAGGAATAATCGATATACGCCTGCCGGTACCCCGGGAAGGACTTTATACAGCGCCGGTAGTAAACCTCCGCTTCATCGTCCCTGCCGGCCTTTTCCATGAACACCGCCATGCGATGTACGGAGACCGGATTGTCATCATTGGTTTCCAGCGCCTCGCGGTAAAAACGCCCGGCCATGGCGTAGTCTTCTCGCTCGAAAAAGATATCGCCCAGTTCCAGGCCCGCGTAACTGTTCTCCGGATAGCGTTCCTTCATAAGCAGCAGGGTCTTCGCCCCGTCCTCGAGACGCCCCGCGTGCCGGTAGAGTATGTACAGGTTATAATATGCTGGAATGATCGCGTCAGCACCGCCGATCATATCGAGAAATCCACTCTCCGCCTCCCTGACTTTGCCGTCGTTGAGACTGATACAGGCCATGTTGTTCTTTGCCATCGCACGATGCCGTGCACCTGTGGCTGTTATCGCCTCATATTGCTTCATGGCCCGTCCCGCGCTCCCCGAAGCGCGCTCGACCGTGTGATAATACCGGGCGAGGTTCCATAAATCGCAGCCCGTTTTGACCTGACGCTTTGCGATCCTGTCGATATCGCCCTTCCACTCTTCGCCGCAGTCCGACGGAAACCTCAGCGCGAGCGGAAGAAGTCCCGGGCTGTTTTCTATTATATCGTCCGCTTTATTGCGCACGGTTGGCGAGGCGCAGACGATGAAAAAAAGCGCAAAAGCGACGATAACGGCCTTCATGGACATCTCCCGACGAGTAATAATCCGCGAACGCTCCCATAAATTTAACTTGAATCGTTAATTCGATTCGTTTAGACATTTGGTTGCGGTACCGTTTACGATTGGCGGACACATGGCCTCGCCGCGTCTGATGTTCCCGGGGCGCTGCGCGACCATTTCAGCGGTGACTACGCTGAGGTAGTAGTGCCCGCCATGGCGAGTTTTTCAAGAGTTTTTCTTTGAACCGAACGATGATGACACCCAGAACCGGACTGCTTTTATGCTCGTTGATAGTGTGCATCATTCTGCCCGCGCATATCCCGGCGTCCGCTGACCGCTCGCGCGTTGACCCGTTCCATGATGTCTTTTACCTCTATTATACCGAAAGCCGGCCACAGGCGCGCCGCATGCTTTCCGCCCTCTTGAAAAATCGTGCTCTTCGCGGACGCGCCCTTATAAACGCCGGTAAAATCGACGAGATGGAAAGACGCCCTTCCGCGGCCCTCTCTTCCTACCGAACTGCGCTCGAGTCCGGCGAAACGCTTGCGATTCCCTATCTTTATTCCGCCCTGCTTGCGGGCGACCCGTCGGCCGCCGATGCGATGCTCCGGTCGCTCCCCCCGACAAAGGGCGTCCACTGGCTGTCGTACGAACGAGCGCTAATTCGGCTTCGCTCGGGAGACACGGCCGGGGCAATTCGTTTTTTACGGGAGGCCATTGAACTGGGGTTCAACTCGCACGAGCTCATCCGGCGGGAACCGCTTTTTGACGCGATCCGGAGCTCGCCTGAATTTTTAAAGATTCTTGCGGGGATTAACATGATTCCGCCTGTACGGCTCGCACCGATGCTCGATGAAATCCGGCTGGGCGAAACCCGGGGCACTCCTCTGGCCATGAGCCCGGAGCTGTCGGCCGCCGGAGCGCTCGAACGGAAGGGCCGGCTTGCGGAGGCCGAGCGCACGCTTCGCGGCCTGCTCGAAACGCGCCTCGCGTTTAATGAACGTAGCGTGGCGCTCTACCGGCTCGCGCGCCTGCGCGCCCGTCAGGGCGACGCGGCGGGCGCCCGCGAGTTTCTCAGACGCCATGCGGAACATTTCAATACGGTCCGCGACGATCCCTCGGGCTATCGCGGGATCGTCCTGCCACTGATGGGCGAGATCCTCGCCAACGACGATACCGGATTATTTTCCTATGCAGAAACGGGAGAATATTGAATTGAGGACATCGTCCGGCGTCACCGCGCCGGTCACCGACGCCAGGATGTCGAGCAGGGACTGGAGTTCAAACGCGACGATCTCCCTGGGCTCCCCCGTGGAGAGTAGCCCCGCGGCCCTGCCGATCGAACCGAGCGCCTCTTCGAGCAAACCGGTCATCCGGACGTCCGCAACGAAAAAATCCTTCTGATCCGCGAAATCCTCCGCGAGGGATGCGGCAATCGTCGCCTCGAACTCCTTCAATCCGCGACCGGTTTTCGCCGAAAACGCCAACCCCTCGCCGCCAAGCTCCACGCGCAGACGGGAAAGCGCCGCCTCGTCGACCAGATCGGCCTTGTTGAGGAGCAGTACGCGTTTTTTCGCTGCGGTCGCGGCGAGAACCCTGCGGTCCTCTGGAAAGATGCCGACCGACACATCGACGACGACGACCAGCATTGAAGAGGCCTCAATCTTCGCAAGGCTCAGCTCCACCCCCATCTTTTCGATCTCGCACGAGGGAACGTCGATCCCCGCGGTGTCGATAAGGTTTACGTGCATGCCCGCTATCCGTATGCTCTCGCTGATGGTGTCGCGCGTGGTTCCGGGTATCGCCGAAACGATGGCGCGTTCCGTGTTGAGCAGAAGGTTGAGCACGCTCGATTTCCCGACGTTTGGCCTGCCGACAATGGGAAGGTCGATGCCGCGGCTGATTCGCTCCCCGATCCGGCACTGTCGATGCACTCCTTCAACGAGCTCCCGGATGGAATCCAGCCCCTCCAGGGCGGAATCGTTGTCGACGAACTCGATATCCTCCTCGGCAAAGTCGATGCCGCATTCAATGTCCGCCTTCAATACCACAAGGCGCTCGCGTATTTCGCAGATCGCACGCGCAAGCGATCCGTGCATCTGCCTGATCGACGCCTCGATCTCCCACTCCCCCCGCGCGGTGATGATATGATTGATCGCTTCCGCCTCGGTAAGATCTATCTTGCCGTTCTGGAACGCCCGGCTGCTGAACTCGCCCGGAGCGGCCACCCGCACGCCGCGGGCCCGAAGAAGCGTCATGATCCGGTTGACGATGAGTGGGTTCCCGTGGCAGAATATTTCGGCCATGTCCTCGCCCGTGAAGCTCGCAGGCCCGCGGTAAGCCAGCACTACGGCATCGTCCACAATCGACCGCCCGTCGAGTATCGATCCGTACACGGCCCGCCGGTGCGCAAGCTGGTCCGGGCGGCTGAACAGAGACGCGACGGCCCTGAAAGTTTCAGGGCCGCTCAATCGCAGTATCGCTATGGGCGAGTTGACCGGCGGCGTCGCCGGCGCGCAAATCGTGTCCTCGATCATCACCATTCATCACCTGTTAGGCGAAATCTTCACCTTCCGGTAGATGCCAAGCCCCTCGCTCTTGGTGGTAACGCGGGAATCGTTCTGAAGCGTCAGGTGTATCAGGCGCCGCTCGAAGGGATTCATCGGCTCGAGCGTCCAGGGTTTCCCGGTCTTGATGACCTTGAGCGCTATCTCCTTCGAGAGTTTCCTGAGCGTCTTTTCGCGCTTGGCGCGGTATGACTCTATGTCGAGAATGATCTTCTTGTCACCCTTGGTCCGGTTGTTCACCATCAGGTTCACCAGGAACTGCAGCGACTCAAGCGTCTTCCCCTTTTTGCCGATGATCAGGCCGGACTTCGGGCTCTCTATTTCAACGTACACCTTGTTTTCGCCCTCTTTAACGTCCCTGACCGTGCCCTCTATTTCCATCTTTTTAAGTATCGTTACAAGTATTTCTTTCGTCATCTCCCCCACGTCCGCGGCGATGTCGTTATAATATACGCGGAGCCTGGCGGGCCTGGAGACGCCGAATCCGAATATTCCGCTCTTTCCCTGGTCAAGCACCTCCATCTTCACTTTCGCGACGTCGTCGATATTGAGCTCGGCCATCATCTTCCGGGTTGCGTCCTCAACCGTCTTACCCTCAATCTCCAACACCTTCATATAAGCCTCCTCACCGAAATAATAGAGTCGCCGCGTAGATCCAGGATACCGGCTTCCACCCGCCGGCGGAAGGTTGGAATGTGCATATCCTCACTATCGCGACAATTCAAATGCGTCGCACGACGGATATCCGGGGACCCGTCGTACGAGAAAAGATCATTATGCGGTCTTCTCGCTCCCCTTCCTGTTGGTATAGAGCTGGTGCAGCATCTGCAAGGCGTTCTGCATGATCCAGTAAAGCACCAGGCCCGACGGCATGTTCCAGAATATCACGATGAATATCAGCGGCAAGTACATGAGCATCTTCTGCTGCTGGCCCACCGCCTCCCCGGTTGTCATGCGTTGCTGAAGATAGGTGGTACCCGTCATTATGATCGGCAGGATGTTGATGTTGAACCCGTATATCTTGAATATGGTATCCGGAAGCGACAGGTCCTGAATCCACAGTATGAACGGCGCCTGCCAGAGATCGATCGAGTTGATCAGCGCGCTGTAGAGAGCGAAGAAGAAGGGCATCTGCAACAGCAACGGCAGGCAGCCGCTCGCCGGGTTGACCTTGTTTTTCTTGTAGAGTTCCATGATCTTCTTGTTAAGTGCCTCGGGCTTGTCCTTGAACTTCTCCCGGAGCTCGGTTATCTGCGGATTGAGCGCCTGCAGCTTCTTCATCGATTCGGTCGATTTCTGAGTCAGCGGCAATAGTACGATTTTAGAAAGAATCGAGAACACCACCAGCGACCAGCCGAAATTGCCGAAAAGGATGTTTATCTTAAGCAACGACCACAGCACAAAATCGCGTATCGGCTCTATCCATTTGCTCACATCGGCCGCGTCTATGACGCTCTCCGATACGGCCCGAAGCTTGTCCTTGTCCTTCTCGCCCGCGTAGACCTTGAAGTTTTTGGAAAGAGTCTCCCCTCCCTTCAGCTCGTCGAGTGGAAGGTACATTCCGGTCCGGAAACCGGTTCCCGGCCTGTTGTCCGAGATCACGCCGCTTCCCGAAAAATCATCGGGAATCATTATGAGGAGGAAATACCTGCTCATCATCCCGACCCACTGGATGACGCCGTTTTCCTTTTTTACGATTCCTTCCTTTGTGAAAAAACCGCTGCCTTTCGATGTCCTCTCGAAGCTGTTGTCCACGGAATAGATGCCGTGGACCTGGTTATAGGTATTGTCGAAGTCCATCGCCGGGCCGATAAAATCCGAGGCCGAGAATATCACCGCCCCGCCGGGAAAGACCACGCTTCTTCTGCCGGCGTTCTGCACCCTGTAAGAAACGGTAAAATAATCGGCATCCTTAACGAATCGATAGATCTTCTCAATGCGCACCGGCACGTCCTGCATGGTGCCAGCGGCCACGAACTTTACTTCCTCGTTCGAAGCCTTTACAGTTCTCCACAGTACCTCATCCAGAGCGGAGCCTTGGAGAAACTCGTTCTCACTCAGGTGCAGGGAAAAATCGAACCTCCCCTTCGCCTGAAAACCACTGTCTTCCACTACAAGCTGGGTGCTGCGGGCATTACACTTGAAGCTCTTCATCGCGGCGCCCCTGTTGCTCAATACGATCGTATACTTGTCGGTAGTAACGTTTATGGTCTCTTCCTTCGCCGCGCCGCGAACCGTTATGGCGCCTCCCGCCGGGGCGCGCGGAACTTCCCGCAGGGCGGGGGTATCCGGCGATTTTTCAACGCGCTCCTGTGGGACCGGGGCCTGCCCCTCCTGTGGGGCCTGGGGCTGCACGAAAAAATAGGACCACAGGAGCCAGACTCCCAGGGCGAGCACGACTGCAAGCAAGGTTCTTTTTTCCATTATCCATCCTTCTGAGGTTATAATGATGTCGTCAGCTGCGAACCGCAATAGTTACAAAAAGGACCATCGGCACATAAGTACGCGCTAAGCACGCCCGGGCGCAAGGATCGGCACCTTGATGGGAGGGAACAAACTCGTGGAAGTCGCGGCTGAATGTATGAGATCCCCACTGCTCTATGGCACGGGATCGTAACCGCCCCTGCAGAACGGGTTGCAGCGGGCGACGCGCCCGACCGTTAGAATAAGCCCTTTCGCCAGTCCATGCCTGCCGAGCGCTTCCATCGCGTACATCGAGCATGTCGGAATAAACCTGCATGAAGGCGGAAGGTACGGAGAAAGAAGCGCCTTGTAAAGTAATATCAGTTTTCTAAGCGTCATCACCGCGAAGGCGCTCGCCCGATTCATCGCTTCAGCACACCTGACATCAGAAAAAGTCGCCGTATCGAATCCTTCGCCCGGGAATACTCCAGTCCACCGAATGCGCCGGTCGGGCGCAGCACAAGATAATACCCCTGCTCTATTGACGGCAGCATCTCCCCGCATATCGCTCGTATTCTTCTCTTTGCCGTGTTCCGTTCGCACGCGCCGCCGTATCGTGCGCCGATGGAGATGCCTATCCGTATCATGCGTCCGCCGCCTTCCGGCCCGCCGTCCCGCGTCGATGAAGCTTCGTTGAATTTCAATCTTAACACGATTAACTGGATTCCTTCAATATTGAATCGCTTCCCCTTCTCGAATACCTCTTGATAATTCCCTTTTCCCTTCAAGGAATAGATCTTCTTCACCCGGTCATTTCTCTATTTGGGCAGCCTCTTCTCGTCGGAAACAGTCAGCTTATGCCTTCCCTTCGCCCTCCTCCGCCGCAAGACCTCTCTGCCTTCGGGCGTACTCATCCGCGCGCGGAACCCGTGTGTCCTGTTCCTTTTCAGTCGGCTTGGTTGAAATGTCATCTTCATCGCTTACACCTCATTATTATTTATCATATAGTTGCATATCATACGGAATGCAATTAATCCTCGAGTCCGGATATGACAAAACATCCCCTGCGCTGGGTCAGGGTTTCCGGTACAGAAGCCGGATAAAAAGCAATTTCAGTCAAGAGGAAAACGATAAATTAAATCAAATAAATGTCAAATCCTTTAAGGAGAGGGGGAAGGCTTATTTCCGCGCATAAACCTCGATAGTGTCGGAAAAACGCAGAAGCGGCGCAAGTTTCCCGTAGATGAGGCTGAAAGGCCGGAAAAATGGGGAAGCCCGCGGAAGGACGCGATCCGGATGAACGCCCGCGGCGCGAATTCTTACCGTGCAAAATCCCATCCTCTTTAGCGTTCGTTCCGCAGAGGCGGGCGAGATGTCAATCCGGTGGTCTTCAGGATGATTTTCCCCCCAGGTCCGGCGGTCAAACAGGAACTGGGGACCGAAAACCGAGGGGGCCGAGAAGGCGAAAATACCGCCGGGGTTGAGTAGCGCGTATATACGCTGTATGACCTCGCGTGGCCGCTCGCAATGTTCGATGAAATACCAGGCGGTTATGATATCGAAGGTTTCATCGAACATGGTCTTTTCAAACGCCGTGTTGGCGACACGGAAACCCGTCTCGCGCCTGCACCACTCACACGCATAGCGGGATATCTCCACACCATACACCCGGCCGATACCGGCATCTTTCGCGCTTTCCATAAAGAAGCCAAGCGCCGAACCAATATCGAGCAGGCTCAACTTCCCGCGCTTCTCCTTTCTGCCGCAGAGGGCCAGTATTTTACGCAGTCGTGCGTCGGCCAGGAGCCGTATGGCGTCCCTGTCTTCGGCGTAGGTTTTCCCGTACTGGCTCCGGTAAGCATCGAGAAAATAGCGCTCATCATAACGCAATGGCTTGTACGCGGAATTAAAGACGATACCGCACCGGCGGCATCGGTGGAAATGATCGATATCACGGGAAACCGGTTCGCCGCCGGGCGCCGAACAGAGAGGGCATGTCAGTCCCTCGGGCGAGGTACTATCCGGTGCGCTACCCGTTTTTTTTCCTTTTTTTCGCCGGCTCAATGACGATGGGGACTCCCTTGATCTTCACGTTTTCGAACGAAAGCAGCACAAGTTCAGCGTATTGCTCGGGCACTTCGAGAAACGAGTACGTGGGATGGATGTCGATCTTTCCTATCTGCTTGCCGTCGACGCCGGACCTCTTGACTACCTCGCGGATAAGATCGCCCGGCGAAATCCCGTGGTTTTTGCCTATGTTGATAAACAACCGCGCACGACCGTCCTTGATGTCCTCGAATACGACCGAGCCCGCCTCCGGTTTTCTGGTGAATTTATCCAGCGACAAATCGAGCCTCGATATGTCCCCCAGGCTTTCCTTTAACAGCGCCGCGGCGATGCGTTTCGTGGCGCCGAAGAAGGGAAGGGGCTTCTTTAAAATTTTTAAAAGCTTAACGTATTCCGTCAGATCTTCCGTGAGTGCAATTTCGAGGACCTTCTCGATTTTTTTTTCCTGATTCATGGAATCCTCTCACATAAAAATCGTCACCCGCCAGGGGCAACCCGGGTTCACCGGGCTCCTCCGTGGTGACATGGTGGCAGTCATATACTTTGGGATGGTGGTCGCGCAACTTTCTCTGACAGTGTGTTCGAATCGCCCGACAGGCGGCTTCTCGCGTAAAAAACCCTGGACAGTATCGACACACGATTTAAAATAGCAAGCAATTTTCGCCTTATTCCCCGCCCTGCACCCGGCAGCGATAGCCGACATTGCGTACGGTCTCGATGATGCTGTTAAACTCGTCGCCCAGCTTTCCCCGCAGACGGCGAATATGCACGTCGACGGTCCTGGTGCCGCCGATATACTCGACACCCCATATCCTGGCAAGGAGGTCCTTGCGCGAAAAGACGACCCCCTCGTTCTGGGCCAGCAGCCTCAGAAGCTCGAACTCCTTGTAGGTGAAATCCAGTTTCTCTTTATTAAGGTAAATCGAATATTCTGAAAGATTGATTTTAATATTGCCGATCGCGATGACGTTTTCATCGTCCGGCAGGTTTTTGTCCCAGAGGAGTCTTTGTACACGGCTGCGCAACTCGCTTTTTCTGAAAGGGTAGAGCACGAATTCGTCATAGAACCATTCGTGGTCGAGGCCCTCCAGATGGCTGACCCGCAGAATCAAAAGCACCGGAACGCCCTGGAGCTTTTTCCTCAGGCGCGAAAGATGGAACTGGATGAGGTCGTTCGACTCGAACATGTCGGCGTCGATCGCGAGCAAAAGCGTTCCCTCGCCCTTTACCGCGTCGACCGACCGGAACACGCGCACATCCTGGTCGGCATACTGCGCGGAAAAATCGTCGACCAGCTCGCTGTTTACCGACAGCAGGCCTATGCTGCGTTCGGAATCTTCACTCACGATTGCCCGAAACCTCTCTGAATGTAGCGGTATAGCGCGCGGCCACGTTTTCCGCGTAAAAATCCTTTACCTTCGTTCGATTGTTGCCGGAGCACAGTTTGTACAGCTTGCCGTCATCGATAAACCGGCGTACCGACCGGGCGTAGCCTCCGATATCGCCGACGCCGACCAGGAGCGCGTTTTCTCCATTTTTCAGGAAATCGACCTGGCCGCCATGATTGCTGCAAATAATCGGCAGGCCGCAGTACATCGCCTCCATAAAGACGATCCCGAAACCTTCATGCAGGGACGTGGAAATGAAAACGTTCGATACCTCGATATACTCGAACTTCTGCCTGTCGGTGACATGGCCGGTAAACACCACCCTCCCGTTCATGCCAAGCTCGCGGGTGACCGATTCGAGGTATTCCCTCTCCGGCCCGTCGCCGAGCACGAGCAGCCGCACCCGCGCGTCGGGGACGGCGGCGACGGCCCGGATCATGTGGTCGATGGCCTTTCGCTTGATGAGCCTGCCGATCGTTATGAGGAGGAACTCGTTCTCGTTGAACCCAAGGGATGCACGTTTTGCCCCCGAAAGAATCGGGGGATGAAATGCAAGGGGGATGATGCCGACTTCCTTCCGCGGCGCATAATACTTTAGCGCGTTATCGCGCGTATTGCTCGACTGGGCGACGATACGATCGGCCCGGTTCATGATGAACCGTACCACGTTCCGCCAGAAAAAACTTCTATGCGGCGACATCTTCTTGCTGGGATCGTAGATGTCTCCCCCGTGGAGCGAGAGCACATTGGGAATCCGGAAGATCAGCCCCAGGATATACCCCAGCGGCCCCGACGGCACGGCGAAATGGGTGTTTATGACGTCGTAGCGGTTTTTCAGGCATAATCGCAGCCCCTTGAAAAATCCAAAGGGAAGATACGAAAACATGGAAAGGAAGCTCGCCGCGTCTCTCGACTTCCTAAAAAAAATCGGGACGCGATAAACGTTGATCCCCTGCACCCGCTCGTAATAAGGAAGCCCTTTAAACCACGACGTCAGCACGTCCACCCGCGCGGTTTTCACCCACTCCAGCGCGAGGTCCATTGTCGCAACACCTCCTCCTCCGCCGAGAGGAGGAAATTCATAATTGATGATGAGTATTTTCAAGATGATATCTCCGCAGATTGTTGCCGGCACATGCTCAATCATCATTCCCTTTATGAAATAGTAAAGTTATTTTTACCCGGGGCGGGTTTTCCCCCTGCCGGCCCGCCGGCAGGGGGAAAACGTCTTCTCGGGCCACACCAGCAATTAATATTGACACACTGCCGGCGCTGATCTATGCTCGGAGGGTTCGTGAAATGCGATAAATACAGACCACTTTTTCGGACGGCGGACACCATGAAAAAACACCTGCCATTCATAATTACCATTGCATGGATCGGATTATCGGCGTGCTCCACGATCGACATCGCCATAACCAAGAAGGTCGATGTCAGCAAAAAATTGAACAAAGTTGCCGTGTTCCCCTTCGACGTAAAAGGAGCCGCCTGGGGCGATGAATTCTCCGACGCCATCAGCCACTACTTCTTCAAAACCGGACGGGTAGAGGTCGTGGAGCGTGAAGCGCTCGAGCGCATACTTAACGAGCAGAACCTCTCAATGACCGGTTTCATCGACGATAAAAGCGCGGTGAAGATCGGAAAACTGCTGGTGGCCGACGTCATCCTGGTCGGTCGCTATTACGCCAAGTACTGCTGCAGTCTTTCGCTTATATGGGACAGAAACGACATCCTCATTGGAAGCTCGCGATACGATGATATATCGCGACAGATCGTAAAAAAGGTGCTGTCAACGCTCGATGAGATCGAAAAGAAAAAGAGCATTAAATGATCCGAAGCCTTTTCAAAACGGTCCCCGCGGTCCTGCTCGTTTTTTTCGCAACGGCCACATACGCCGCCGACTTCGACGAGCTTGACAAACCCCCCGAAGGCGCGCACAAGGGCCAGATGCTCTTGGGTGCCTTTTTTTCGATCGGGATGCCCTTCGGCAGTTGTCTCGACGCCGAAAACGCCTTTCTTGAGGGTTCTACCTACACCATCGACGCAGGTGAAGGATTGGCGAAAGCCTTTGAAGTTTCACATCTTTATTTTGGTGTTGGTTTTTCGTTCGAGTACATGCCGTTCGACCATGTCGGTGCGAAGATTCGGCTGAAGCGCAACAGCGTGGTGCAGAAGACCAATTTCGGTTCTGATTACGAGAACTGGAGGGGATATCTTTACAAAGACCTGTCGTTTTATCTGGGTCCTTCATTCCACGTCACGACGCGCAAACGCTGGGATTTCACGCTCACGCCGATGATTGGCTACGCGTTCGCCACGTATCACGCGGCGCCGGTCGCCAGTAAAATATTGGTCCATAATACTACCTTAATCGGCGTCACCGGGGAAAATGAACGGAGCTTTTCCGCGCTTACTTACGGCGCCGAGCTCAACTGCACCATCTATTTTTCAGGAGGACTGTTCGTGTCGCTGGGTTGCGACTGGACCAGGCTTAACTGCAGCTTCGGGGAGCCGTTTAACATCACGAATCCACAAGACCTCTCAAAAGTATATTTCGACGGCGCGACATCCGGAACCATAGACGCCGTCGCGTTCATCCTTACCGCCGGTTACGCATTTTCAAACTAAATCCTTCGCTGAAACAAGACCGGCACGCGTAAGCAGTCGAAGCGCGTTGAGAGTCACCCAGGGATCGCGTCTGTTGTGCCGCGCCATCCTGCCCCCCTCCCAAAGCATCCCCCGCTCTCGTCGCTCGGCCGGAAACGAGCCGTCAGTGTTCTGCTTGGCTATCAGCGCATTGAACGCACCGTTCCCCCTGGTGTCCCCGAACCGTCCGGCACGGGCGATCGCGATCATGCCCGCAAGAGTGTCATAATGTAAAAGAACGGGGAATCCGGAGCGGGAAAAATCAGATGCCCTTCCCCCCGCGGCGCATACGGAATCAGCGCCGTTCGTGATATCCGCAAAAAGTCGGTTTAAAAGCAGGAATTCCGAAGCGCTCACCGCCGCTTCCTCCAGGCGGCCGCGTCTGTCGCCATGTTCGAGCAACGCCATCAGGCACTCGAACGTGGCAAACACACAGCTCGGAACCGATGCGTCTCCCTCGCGCGCGAGGCCCGCCCCGGCCCTTCTGAAAAGCAGCAGCCACATCACGTCCATCGAGCCGGCGATGGGGCAGTGCAGCCAGCCGCCGTCCTCCCGCTGATGCTCCCGTATCCACGCGATACCCCGCTCCGTCCGCTCGTCATCGAAGCCCGCTTCAAGCAGACGACGGACCATGGCCCCGGTGATGCATCCGGCCTCGATAGCCGGTTTCCAGTTCATTACGAATCCACCGGACTCGCCGCGGCATTTTTGCATGATGAATTCCGCCGTGGCATCGACGACCGGCTCCCTTCGGTCATAGCCGCGCGCCACTGCTTCCGCGAAACGCCACATGGCCCCTCTGGCGACAAGGTCGAAACGCTTCTTATCGCCGAGAATACCTCCCCTGGCCGCACTGAAGAACCGACGATATACATCAGAAGAACGCAGCGACTCATACCCTTCCAGAACGGCCGCATCGCCACACGTGGGTCGCAGGATGTCGCGGAGGCACAGGTGGCGGACCTCCGGTCCGCACCGGGATATCAGCCAGGGAACTGGGTTTCCGTTAAGGTAAACGCTCATTTAACGGTGTACCCGGCCGTCAGTTTTTTCATTTCATTGCCCGCCATGTCTTTTAAACCGAGCTCGATTTCATGCACTCCTTTCGACCAGATATCATTGTGACGGAGTATCTCGATGCGCGAATAATCCGGATCGTAGTCCCACTTTACCGGTTTCCCGTCGACAGTCAGAGAAATGGAACCCAGGTCGATCCCGCTTCCGATATCCGATACGGGAATATAGAGCGGCCGTCCGGGCGCGATGATTCCGGGCGATTTGAACCGGGCCTCGGGGAGCGCGTCGTCGCGCAGGAGGAAGAAGCCGGCCATGCGATGGCTGGAATGCACGAACGAGCCCGTTTTAAGGTCGTACCGGTTCCCTATGGGATGGAAGCGTCCGGTCGCCGGATTGATCTGGTATAGCCCGACCTTTGCGCGGTCATCACCCCTGTACTCCAGCGACAGCTCCATCGGTCGATCGACGCAGAGGTCCGGAGGGAACATTGTGTACACGGCGCTCCGGACGGAAAGCCCCGCAACGGCGATGCGAAGCGGCGGATCCTGTTTCAGCCACACGCGCTCGGGGTATAACGCGGCCTTTTTATCGAAGACGGCCGCAAACAGGCCGTCTTCGCTTGACAGGCGCAGCTCCCTCCCTGGAACAAGGTTCGGCGAGAACTCGCGTACCGGCTTTTCGAGCGGCGGCGCCGCAAGCAGATCGAACTCGAGCTCCGCCCTGTTGTCGTTTGCGTCATACGCGAGTATCGTAACGCGCGCTTTCCCCACAAGTCGGGTGGTGTCGATCCTCCCCTCGTCTCCGATCCTTGAGTAGAGGTAATGGGTATAAAAAGTACCGTTCGCTGCGGAATAATCGTAATAGAGCCCCGCAAGATGTATCTTTTCGCGTTTCATGCGGTCGAACCGCGTTTCGAATATCTTTTTCCCATTAACGAGGAGCTCGATCCTGTACACGGCGATTCTGCTGATATACCCGGCCCTGTCACCGGCGGCGACCGTTATTCCAATGATTCCCCCGGCAACCGGCGTGCCGTTCCACTTGGGTCTGTATACCCCGCCCTTAGAGGGCCTTGCAACCGCCACCGACCGACCGGCATTGACGCCGTCGATATGCGACCGGCCATCCAGAGGAACCAGCCCGAGCTCGGAAAAATCTGGAGGGATGGTATCATCGATGCTAAGACCGTGGCGCAGCGGATTGAGATGCACGCCTTTTTCATCGCGCACCTCAAAGTGAAAATGTTCCCTTCCGATGCCGCTGTCTCCCGAATACCCGATGCGCTCGCCCTTGCGGACGGGGATATCGCCCCCTTTGAATTCCAGCCTGAAATCCTCCCTATCCAGAATCTTCTGGCGGTACCCGACGACCGCAGAATTCTCAAGCACCCTGTCGGCGAACCCGTCCATGTGCCCGTAAAAGGTTCTTCTGCCGTCGGGGTGTGTAATGAATATCGCGTATCCGATCCCCCATTTCTGGTACAGTGCCGTGCTGATATGGCCGTCATCCGCTGCGAAGATTTCGAATCCCTTCCTCCCTCCGGTACTCACATCGAGCCCCAGATGAAAGCGCGGTCCCCTGAGTTCGCAGAAAGTGCCGGTTATGCGCTGCGGACGGTCGATAGGCCAGCCGAGAGTCCGTGGGGGTGATGGTGACATGGCGAGGAGCGCGAGCGGCATGATTAAAACGCAGAGCGCCGCCCGTTTAATCCGGTAAAACGCGTCGGTGTATAAGGCCCGGCGTTTACAAAGCATTGGCGGTTTGGATTTAATGTCCGGACAGCATCGGGCCCGACGCCTTTTTCCTATCCGCGGGCCGACAGCCGTGCCAGATTCTGCTGTATCACAGCGTTGCCTTGATTCAACCGATCGGCTTTTTTATAATATTCGAGGGCTTCCTTTGGCTTTCCCATTTTTTCAAGACACAGCCCCATGTTGTTCAACAGCTCGGGCGATGCGGGAGCAGATGCCAGCGCCGCCGCGAAAGCGGTGCTGGCCTGGGTGTACCTCCCCAGCCGCATCAGCGTCATTCCAAGGCCGTTGTATGCGGCGAAAAATTCGGGGTCAAGGGAAATCGCCTTCTCGAAAAATTCCTTTGCCCGCCAGTAATTCCCCAGACCGTATGCGGATTTTGCGACCACGTAATAGGCGGTCGGGCTTTTCTGTAAAGTCAGGGCACGCTGAGCGAACAGTTCGGCGTCCCTGTAGCGCTTAAAGTCTATAAGCAGGAGTCCCAGGTCTATAAGCGGATCGGGCAGGTTCTTCCGGATGTCGGCGCACCGGCGGAAATGCGAGATCGCCGCCTCGTGGTTTCCCATTTTCCAGTGGTTATGCGCCGCGAGAAAGCGCAGGGCGTAGTTGGGGGAGTTATCCTGAAAATCCCTGTCCACCGATAGTTCGGCGGCGATCTTCTCGAGCGACTCGCGGTATTTGTTTTCCTGAAATAGTTTCAGCGCGTCGTCATATGATGCCAGCACAATGGTGGCCGGAATCAGGAGAATTGCCGCAATACATACCGGTTTTTTCATGATCGCCCCTCTCCAGTTCGGTAATTCGTCGGGGGGCCATGCGGCCCCCCGTTTCACGCCGAAACTACTTTTTACCGCCCTTTTTCTTCCCGGCCTTTTTTTCGCGAACCGCCTTAGTCACTAACTTAACCTGTTTCTTCACAACCTTCTTCACAACTTTTTTTATCGCTTTTTTCGCCGCCGGTTTTCTTTTGGGCGGGGATGCCTTCTTTACTGGTCTGGCCGGTTTCGCCTTCTTTATCGGCTTAACCGCCGCGGCCTTTTTTACGGGTTTCGCCGGTTTGGTAAGCTTCGCAAGCTTCACCGCTTTTTTCACCGCCGGTTTTTTCTTTTTAGGCCCCGCGCCGAGGCCGCGGATCGCCGCCTGGGCCGCCGCGAGGCGCGCTATCGGCACCCGAAACGGCGAACAGCTCACATAATCCATCCCGACCCTGTGACAGAACTCGACCGAGGACGGCTCGCCGCCATGCTCGCCGCAAATCCCCACCTTCAGATTCCTAAGGGTTTTTCTGCCGCGCTCGATAGCGATGACTATCAGCTCGCCAATGCCCTCCTGGTCCAGAATCTGGAAGGGATCGGCCGGCAGCACTTTTTTCGCCACGTACTCAGGCACGAACCCTCCGATGTCGTCACGGGAGAAGCCGAACCCCATCTGGGTGAGGTCATTGGTGCCGAAGGAGAAAAACTCCGCCGCCTCCGCTATCTTTCCGGCCGTGAGCGCCGCGCGCGGGACCTCGATCATAGTCCCGAACAGGTAATCGATCTTGCTCACGCCGTAATTTCTGCACACCTGGGCGTGGACGTTTTCCACGATCGCCTTCTGGTGATCCAACTCGGCCTTCGTGCTCACCACCGGAATCATGATCTCCGGCTCCACCTTTTTACCCTCGCGAGTGAGCTCGACCGCCGATTCGAGAATGGCGCGCACCTGCATCTCGGTAATCTCGGGATAAGTGATCCCGAGGCGAACACCGCGGTGCCCCATCATCGGATTGGACTCGTGGAGCGCCTCGGCGCGCCTGTTAAGCTCGTCGAGGGTGATACCGAGGCTCGACGCCAGACGCTCGCGCTCGTCCTGGCGGTTGGGCACGAACTCGTGCAGCGGCGGGTCGAGAAGGCGGATGGTTACGGGAAGCCCGTCCATCACCTCAAGCGTTGCCTTGAAGTCCTTTTTCACGAACGGATACAACTCGTCGAGCGCGGCACGGCGTTCTTTTTCATCCTTCGATATAATCATGCGCCGCAGAAAGAAGAGAGGCTGCTCCGAATATTTTCCATAAAACATATGCTCCGTTCTGAAAAGGCCTATCCCCTCGGCCCCGAAGCCTCTCGCCTTCGCAGCGTCTTCGGGAGTGTCGGCGTTCGTCCGTACTTTAAGTCGTCGGCGTGCATCCACGAACGTCATGAATCCCACAAAGCGCGGGTTCTCGGTCGAGTCAATCATCGCGAGCTTTCCGCTGTATACGTATCCGCGGGTGCCGTTCAGCGTCAGGTAATCGCCCTCGCTGAATGTCCTTTCTCCCACGCGCATGGTCTTCGCTTGAACGTCGACATGCAGCGCACCACAACCCACGATGCAGCACTTGCCCCATCCGCGCGCGACAAGCGCGGCATGTGAGGTCATGCCCCCGCGCGCGGTGAGAATGCCTATGGCTGCCCGCATCCCTTCCACGTCCTCGGGGTTGGTCTCCTCGCGGACCAAAATCACGTCCTTACCCTGGAGAGCCCATTCGACCGCATCGTCGGCCGTAAACACGATCTGGCCAGCGGCGCCGCCCGGACCTGCAGGCAGCCCCTTGGTCAGCACGGTCGATTCCATCTCGGCGGCCGGGTCGACGATCTGGTGCAACAGCTCGTCGAGCTGGGCCGGCGAAACGCGCATCACCGCCTCGTCGGTCGAGATGAGCTTTTCGTCCAGCATGTCCATCGCCATGTTCAACGCCGCGGTTCCGGTGCGCTTGCCGACGCGGCACTGCAGCATCCACAGGTGCCCCTCCTGAACCGTAAACTCGATGTCCTGCATGTCCTTGTAATGCCGCTCCAGCTTTGTACGATAAGCGTCCAGGTCTTTGTACGCCTCGGGCATCGCGGTCTCGAGCGAGGGCAGGTGCCTGTTCTGTTCGTTTTTGGTAGCCTCGTTCAGCGGGTTCGGAGTGCGTATGCCGGCAACCACGTCTTCGCCCTGGGCGTTTACCAGCCATTCGCCGTAGAAGTGGTTGTCGCCGTTGGCGGGGTTCCGCGAAAAGGCCACGCCGGTCGCCGAGCTCGCGCCCATGTTGCCGAAGACCATGGCCTGCACGTTGACCGCCGTTCCCCAGGCGTCCGGGATCCCCTCGATCCGCCGGTAGGATATCGCTCGCTTGCCGTTCCATGAGGAGAACACCGCTCCGATCGCGCCCCACATCTGCTCGAGGGCGTTGTCGGGAAACTCTTTACCGATCACCTCCTTCACCCTGGAACGGAAATCATCGCACAACGTCTTTAAATCGGAATCGCTGATGTCCGCGTCGGTGGCGTAGCCCTTGCGGTTTTTAAGTTCCTGAAGCATCCTGTCGAGCTGCACCCGTATGCCCCTGCCCTCTTCCGACTCGAGACCCGCCGCCTTTTCCATCACAACGTCCGAATACATCATGATGAGGCGCCGGTACGCGTCGTATACGAAGCGGGGGTTGCCGGTCTTTTTAATCATGCCGGGAATAGTGGCTGAACAGAGCCCCGCGTTGAGCACGGTCTCCATCATGCCCGGCATGGACGCCCGCGCGCCCGAGCGTACCGAAAGCAGCAGCGGATTTTCTGGGTCGCCGAACTTCGCCCCCATGATCCGCTCGACCCCCTTCAGCGCGTCCAGCACCTCCTTCTCGAGTCCCGCGGGATACTTCATGTTATTCGCGTAGTATTCATTGCACACTTCGGTGGTGATGGTAAAGCCCGCGGGAACGGGAATACCAATCTGGCACATCTCGGCCAGGTTGGCCCCCTTCCCTCCGAGGAGATTTTTCATTTCGGCCTTTCCATCGGCCTTCTTGCCTCCGAAAAGATACACTCTCTTCGCCATTTTGATTCTCCTTTGTCTTTTTAAATGATTAGAGATGTCGCGAAACCGGAGAATCTCCGTTTCCCGCCCGCCGACGGCGGGGGGAAACCGTGACACTCGCAATTTGCACAACAAGCCCATTCGAGTTCCTGCGAACCCGGCGGCGCGACGACCCGGGGGCGCTGTCGTGCCCCTTCGGCTAATGAAAATACCGAAAGATCAAATTGTAAAGACTAATTTTCCTTGTGGCGCTTCACCTCGCGGATGAAGCATGCGTCCGCGTCCTCGCAGTTTGCGCAGTACGCGTCGTCGATGTTGTAATCAGCGCTGTCGCATCGCGCGGAGGCGCCGTCCTTCATGATCGCGAGATATTTGATGTACTGGACCTCGTCGTCGGAAAGCGCAGAAAGCCCTCCGTTCCGCAGCCTGGCGAGGATGTCCTTTTGTTTCGCCCGCTCGTCCTGCGCCGCCGCCGTGGAGCCGATCTTCGGCACTATTTCCGCGGCCTTCTTTTCCATCCTGGCCGCGAACATTTTTGTGCGGAACTTAATGCTGTTCCTTCTCGTCGCCAGGAAATAGACGATTCCGAAGAAGAGCCCGCCAAGATGCCCGATATGCGAGATGCTGCCGTGTCCCCTGCTGAAGAGCACAAGGTAGAGTTCGACCAGTCCGAAAAGCATGACAAGGTACTTCGCCCTCATCGGAATGAAAAAGAAAAGCAGGATTTCGGAGTTTGGATACAACACCCCGAACGCGAGCAACAGTCCGAATACGGCGCCCGAAGCCCCGATCGTCGGGATGTGATACGCGTCCCCCTGTAAAATCAGGTTGATTACCAGGATCGAAATACCCGCGCCGGCACCGCAAAAGAAATAATACCCGAGGAATTTCCGGCTTCCCCACTCCTGTTCGATCGGCGTACCGAATATCAGCACCGCGTACATGTTGAAAAAAATATGAAAAAAACCGGCGGTGCTGTGCAGAAACATGTACGATACCACCTGCCAGATGAAGCCTTTCTCCACGACGAGGGACGGTGTAAGGCCGAGGAAGTAAGTAAGCGCGGAATGTTGCGTCTGGTTTGATGCGGTGAATATCTGAAAGACGTACACCACGACGTTAACGATAATGAGCTTGACGACCCACCCCTGGTAGGGACTCGAAGATCCAGGACTTTTCATCGACACTTCCCGCAACTAATATGATCAATTTTAGGCATTTTGTTCAAAGCAGTACCCTAAATCAGGGGGGGATATCCGTAAAGTCATTTTTTGAATTGCGGGCATATTTGAGATGAGCCGGGTCGATACTCCGCACATACCCGCGGCCTCAGGTCGTATATGGAACAGGAAAAGCAGCCGTTCACCCGTTCGAGGAACGGGCAGTGATGAAGCTCCCGGCCATCGATCGCCGATACGAGATGGTCCCCCATCCAGACCGCCCGCTCATTATCGATGATATGCAGGACGTCATCCCGCCCCGCGCGCTTCCACAGCTCGGCATCCTCCGCGCTCGCGCAGGCGACCATATCGGCAAGACAGCAGGTGCCGCACCGAATGCACTCAACCCCGCCATGATGCTTATCCATCCCGCTCACCGGTATATTTTATGCCCGTATCGCACTCCTGTCAAAGGCATTTCCCCTTACCTGCCGCCCAAGTGGTTGATGAACCGTTTTTTCGGCGGAGTTTTCACTTGAATAATACATCCTCTTACCGTAGGGTTGCATCGTAATACCCGATTCCGTTATCCGAGAAAGTGCAATGACACGACTGTTGTCCGTATTCGCCATTATAGCGACGCTCCTGGCGCTTATCCTACAGCCGCTTTCCCCCGCGTGGAGCTTCTCCGGCATACGCGTGCAGAGCGCCGAAAAGCAGACGGCAATCACCGCCGGTAGCAGCGGTTATTTCATTATTGAATTGACGATTCCCCGAGGCTCCTACATCTACGGGAACCCCAAGGGCCCGGGGATTGGTAAGCCGACTACGGTGCGCGTGGTCCCCGTTGCGGGGTTTGCGTTCCAGCCCGCCCGTTTCCTTCCCCCCGGCCGGTATACGGCCGCCGGCGAAAAAGACTTCGTCTGGATATACGAGGGCGCAACGAGCATTCTCCTCCCGTTCTACGTGGACCCGGAGGTAAAACCGTCAACGCACTCAATAAAAATTATAGTAGAGGCGCTTGTGTGCACGCATGGGGCCTGCATGCCGCAGATGATGGACATTGACCACAGTATCAAAGTACTTCCCTCCTATCCCGCTTCCGTGAAATTCTCGGCAGAGACTCTCTCGCGATATACGATATTCTCTTCAGATGCGCCTGATAAAACGGCCGTTGGCACACCGCCGTCCGGATCGATAAAAGACGCGCGTTTCACCCCTCGCTACGTGTCGGCAAGCGACATCTCGAGTATCGTTCAGGCCGTGCTCTTGGGCCTCATCGCGGGGCTTATCCTCAATTTCATGCCCTGCGTGCTTCCGGTGGTAAGCCTGAAGCTCATGGGATTCGTGCGCCACGTCGGCGAGCAGCGCGGCACGCTCAAAAGGCTGGGCCTTCTGTTTTCGCTCGGCATCCTCACCAGCTTCGCCGTGCTGGCCGCGCTCGGCTCGTTCCTCGGCTACAACTGGGGCGAGCTTTTCCAGAAACGCCTCTTCCTCGTCGGCATGATAGCGGTAATCTTCGCCATGGGACTTTCACTCCTCGGCGTTTTCACGCTCGGCGTGCCCTCGTTCGCGTCGCGGGTCTCGCGCGGGATCGGCAATGCTTACGTCGATTCCTATGTCAAGGGAATGCTCGCCACGCTCCTCGCCACGCCCTGCAGCGGACCGTTCCTCGGAGGGACGCTGGCCTTCGCCTTCACCCAGCCGCCCACGGTGATATTCGCGATCTTCATGAGCATCGGCGTCGGCATGGCCTTCCCTTATTTGGCGCTCGCGGCCGCTCCAGGGCTCATCCGTTTCGTCCCCAGGCCGGGTGACTGGATGGTCATCTTCGAACAGGCGATGGGGCTCCTTTTGCTCGGCACCACCGTCTACCTAATGGGCATCCTCCACGCTGACAGTTTTATACCGGTACTGTGGTTTCTTCTCGTACTCGCAATCGGGCTCTGGCAATACGGGCGGTTCGGAAACATTACACGAAGCGCGAGGAGCAGGGCGGTCTCCGCCGCGGTGCTTGTTCTTTTCACCGCCGCCGGATACTGGCTTTCATTCGAGGCCTTCGACGGCGCGAACAAACGCGCCGCGGTCGCTTCAACGGCCGGGTTTTCCATGGAAGCGCTCGAGTCGAACAGGGAGGCGGGCAGGATATCGATCGTGAAGTTCACCGCGGACTGGTGCCCCAACTGCGTCCTGGTGGAGAAAACATCCCTCTACACCCCAGACGTCGTGGCGCGGATAAATGAACAGTCCATTACGCTTTTTACGGCCGACCTCACGCGCGAAAACCCGGCGGCGCAGGACCTCCTTCGCGCGCTCGGCAGCCGCTCCATCCCGCTTCTGGCTGTCTTCCCGCCCGGGAAGCGTTTTAACGAACCCGTGTGCCTGCGGGATATTTACAGCGAGAAGGACGTGCTCGAGGCGATTCTACTGGCGTCGTCGCCCTGAACCGGCGGGGGCATGTATGCAAGCGGCATACTTTCTACCGGCAGGCCGGGTTGATGCTCTCCACGTACCGGACGGCCAGGGGCAGCGCCGCATCCGATCCCGCAAAGCCGTCCTCTTCCGTGAGGCATGCCGGACACTCTTTAAAGATACGGATCCAGTCCGCAAGATAGCCCCCGGCCAGCGGCATATATGACCAGTGCCATTTCTCCTCCATATGTCCGCCGGTGCGCCCCGCGGTATAGGGCTGGCAGAAGCCGTACGACTGCGCTTTAACGGCGAGCCAGCGATATAAAGTTTTTCCCGGGCCCGACTCGTAATAGCGGTTATCGAGCTCCTGAAGGTCAAAATCGGTCCCCCAGTGGTGCCGCGAGGTGCCGGGCATCGAGGAAAATTCCAATATCTTCACGGCCCGCGCACCGGGATCGCTTATCGCTTCGGCAAGCCGCACTCCTCCGGCAGGCATCGCCCCGTACCACTTGCTTTCCCATATTGTCTTCTGGTGTCCCCAGCTCCGGGTCGAGCTCCGCACACGGAATTCAAGGCCCGGGTGGGTCTTCCTGAAATCACGGAACATTGCCGCCAGCGCCTCCGCGGCCTCCCGGCGAAGATACTGACGCCCTCCCTGCACCGGAACGCCGAGCGTCGACAGCTCGACGAAACCCTTCTCCCTCTCCGGATCGAACCGTCCAGTCAGGAATTTTTCGATCGCTATGCCGGCATACGATCCCGAATAGCCCTTCCCTCCGCACTCCGCGGGTCCCGCCACGATAAAAACACCCAGCACAAGTGCACAAAGATACGCCGTTCTTCGCGTTCCCATAGAAACGGGGATCACTTCGCCCTTTCGGTTATGTGTATATAGTCTGCGATGGGTTTGGAGATGAATTTCAGGCCCTCGTGAGTGATGCCGGTATCGCGAGCCATCATCCGCTCGCGCTCTCCCGGGCGCAGGTCTCCGCTTTCGGAGAGGATGATGATGCGCCCGCGTATGCCCGGAACGCGGCGGCCTACCCTTGAGGGCACCCCGAGTCCGTACGCAAAATGCGCCGCCCCGGCGATGACAACAATGATAGAATTATTTCCGGCGGCGTTTTCCTTCAACAGCCTCTCCGAAAGAATGTCGGCCATCTTTTCGTCGCGTGCGACCTGCGCCTCATACATACGGCGAAGCCCCTCTCCGCTGGTGAACGCGTGCACCGGAAGCATCATACCCAGCAATCGCTTGTGTTCTTCATTCTCAAGATCGATTTCGGCGGGCAGTTCTGCGCGCTCACGCTCATCCAGCGCACAGAGTCCTGCGCGGGCTACTGCGCGCACTACCTCGGCTCGCGCATTGAGCGCGAGCACCGATCCTCCGGCCTCCCTGCACGCCTCCAGGACGGCACGGTAATCAAGGTAATTGCTCCACCGCCGCTCCCAGTCCGTATCGGCGGCAAGCCGGTCGAAATCGATCTCCCCGCGATTAAACCGGTCAAGCGCCGGCTGGTAGTGCGACTCCATCTGTTCGATCCCCAGCAGCAGCGTCCTGCCTTTCGCCGCAAGCGCCTCGACAAACGACCGCTGCATGTCGTGATGGCGCTTCAGGCCGTGCCGCTCGCCGATGTATATCACATCGGCCTTCAAACAATCCTCGATCATCGAATCGAATGATACCGGCTCCCCGGTATAGACATCGAGCCAGAGCGCGCACCTCACGGGCAAAACCCCTGTCTCCGCACCGGCACCGGAAGCGGCGGGTGGGATGGCGACCAGAGTACAGAGAAAAATAAGTATCGCAGTTCTTTGAAATTTCATCATGTGATTTTCACCGGAGGTCAAATCCGTCCGACCGGCACCCGTGTCTGGTACGCGAAACGCCGACCAACGCACCGCGCGGCCGGTCTGTCAGACGCCGCGAAGCTCGCACAGGTCGGCAAAGGTGGCTACATATTCGCGGAAACCGTAGAGCGTTTCGACGGGATATGGCTTTAAATTGTGGAAGGACTCGTCCAGCGTGACATCGGCCACGAACTGCTGCAGGTAATATCTTTTTACGCGGCCGAGCGCGGCCCCGATACTCCCGAAGTCTTCGAGCTTCACGTACTTCGGGATGCAGGTGGTCCGAAGCTCATACTCCAGTCCGGAGCTTTTTACCGTTTCAACCGTCTCAATCACGCGCGAAAAATCGACCTGCCGCCCCACAACGAAATCGTACTTCTGCGGCGATGTCTTGATGTCGATAGCGATATAATCGACCAGAGCCTTGTCGACAAGGCGCGCCACCACCTCGGGGTTGAGGCCGTTGGTGTCGATCTTCACCGCCATGGACATCTCCTTGACGGCTCCGATAAACGACTCCAGATTTCTCGAGATGGTGGGCTCACCGCCCGAGATGGTCACGCCGTCGATAAAGCCCCGGCGCTTTTTAATAAAGCCGAGCGCCTCGTCGTTGGAATACAACCGCAGGCTGCCGCTGTTGCAGGCGAGCTCGGGATTATGGCAGTAGCCGCACCGGAGGTTGCACCCCCCGGTAAAGAAAACCGAGCATATCCTACCGGGAAAGTCTATCAGCGAGGTTTTGTGTATTCCCTTTATATTCATATATGCATGCTTCCTTGACATCCTTGAGGGAGAACTCCCTTCTTTCGTTGAACTCCTCCCGTTTCCCCTTGTTCCACTGGTTGACCGGCCTGAAATATCCGACCACTCGGGAATACACCTCAACGGGGATCCGCCTGTCCTTCTTCATATTTCCATATCTCCTGTTACATCGCTATCTTTTTATTATAATCGGCATCTCTTGCCGTAATCTCAACGCCGAATCTCTCCAGCTCCTCCTCCGTGTGCTCGTATGGGCAGAATTTATGGGCGCCCGCGATATAACCGTGCACCGGGCAGATGCTGAACGTCGGGGTGATGGTAAAATAGGGCAGCGAATAGTTCTCGGCGATGCGGCGCACCAGGTGCTTGACCATCTGCGGGTCGTCGATCTTCTCGCCGATGAACCCGTGGACAACCGTACCGCCGGTAAAGCGCGTCTGCAACTCGTCCTGATGGTCCAGCGCGTCGAAGATATCTTCCGTGTGCCCTACGGGGAGATGCACCGAGTTGGTGTAATAGGGCTCGTTCGTTCCGGCCGATTTGATGTCGGGATAGGCGTCCCTGTCGTGCTTCGCGAAACGGTAGCTCACACCCTCGGCGGGCGTCGCCTCCAGGTTGTAGAGGTTTCCGGTCTCGTTTTGGTATCCCCGTATGCGCTCCCTCATGAAGTCGAGCACGCGTATGGTAAACCCCTTTCCCTCGGGCGTTGAGATATCGCTTCCGAGCAGGTTGACGCAGGTCTCGTTCATCCCGACCAGGCCGACCGTTGAGAAATGGTTCAGCCAGTAGCGGCCGTTTCGCTCGTATTCGTCCGAGAGGTATACCCTTGTATATGGATACAGGTTGCTCAAGGTGAAGTTCTCGAGCACCTTCCGCTTTATCTCAAGCGAATCCTTCGCGAGGTCCATGAGGTGCGCGAGCCTCTCGAAAAACCCCGCCTCATCCTTTGCGAGATGCCCGAGCCTGGGCATGTTTATGGTCACCACCCCGATGCTTCCCGTAAGGGGGTTCGCCCCGAAAAGCCCACCGCCGCGGCTTCGGAGCTCCCTGTTGTCGAGCCTCAGGCGGCAGCACATGGAGCGCGCGTCCTCGGGGTCCATGTCGGAATTAACGAAATTGGCGAAATAGGGTATGCCGTATTTTGCCGTCATCTCCCACAGCCGGTCGTGCGCCGGGTTCTCCCAGTCGAAGTCGGCGGTGATGTTATAGGTCGGAATGGGAAAGGTGAAAATGCGGTTTCGCGCGTCGCCCTCGAGGAGGCACTCGGCGAACGCCACGTTGAAAACGTTCATCTCCTCCTGGAACTCGGCGTATTTCCTGTCGCGGATCTCTCCGCCTATTACCACATACTCCTCGCCGATCGTCGAGGGGACCTTGAGGTCAAGAGTCACGTTGGTAAAGGGTGTCTGGAAACCGACGCGGGTCGGTATGTTCATATTGAACACGAACTCCTGCAGACACTGCTTCACCTCGGTCTTCGTAAGCCGGTCATAGAAGATGAACGGAGCGAGATAGGTGTCGAAGTTCGCGAAGGCCTGGGCGCCGGCCGATTCCCCCTGCAGGGTGTAGAAGAAATTTACCACCTGGCCGAGCGCGCTGCGAAAGTGCCTCGCAGGGCGGCTTTCGACCTTTCCCGGAACGCCCCCGAAGCCCCGCAGCAACAGGTCCCTGAGGTCCCATCCTACGCAGTACGCGGACAGGAGGCCCAGATCGTGAAGATGGAAATCGCAGGAGACATGCGCCTCGCGTATCTCGGGCGGATACAGACGCTCGAGCCAGTACTTGGCAGTGATCGCCGAGGCAATATGGTTGTTGAGCCCCTGAAGGGAATAGCTCATGTTGCTGTTCTCGTTGACGCGCCAGTCGGAGCGGTCAAGGTAATGCTCGATGAGCTGTATGCCCTCGTTGAGGAGGTCCTTGCCCTCGCGGATCTTGCGGTGCTGCTCGCGATAGAGTATGAACGCCTTCGCGACACGCGCGTGGCCCCTCTCAATGAGCATTTTCTCGACGAGGTCCTGGACGTTTTCGACCGTGGGGGTTCTGCCTTCCTTGTAATGCAGTATATCGAGGATACCGACCACGGAATCGCATACCGACTGCGCCGTCTCCCTGTTGCTCCCACCGACCGCCTTCGCCGCCTTGAAAATGGCGTCGGTAATCTTTTCGGCGTCGAAGGGAAGAATTCGCCCATCCCTTTTACGTATATACTGCACCCGGGACGCATTATCTTCCATGTATGAGATACTCCAGATGATCTTATTCTTAAGATTTCATTGACGCTGCAAGTAACGGTTGAAATACAGGGCCGCTCTCGTAAAGCACAGCAGGGACACATCAGACAGAGCAGTAACGTTTTTATATCAGGCGCCCGAACCGCGATTCATGAAACTACCGTCATTTTGGCTATTCGTCAAGGAAAATATTATGTCTCAATAAAAAAACGGCATCGACAGATGATAAACATCATAATCATCAATATGCATATATTATGTGGAATAAATCGTTGTCGCCGAACCCCTCGGAAAACCCTGAATTTCACCTGATAAACAACATCAGGCTATCGATGCCTCCGAATGAAAAATATGGCTGCAGACATGCCGCCCGGATGCCGAAAAGGGATGCAGGCGGGGCCGGACGGCGCCGCCCAAGTGAATTACATGGAGGCAAGCATGAAAAAACGCGCTCTCCCCGTCGTCTCGTCAATCCTGATGCTGCTCCTGATCATGCCGCTCGCCGGGGCGGAATACAAGGGAACCATTATCGACCAGATACGCCTGGCCGTCAACGACATCCCCCAGGGTCTCGTCTACGGCAGCATACCCCCCTTCGCCCAGCGGGTGCTCAGGGAAAACCCCTGGAAGTTCGACCGGGCCGCAATAAAAAGGCTTACCAAAGAAATATATCCCGACGGCGACCCCGACCGGGTGGCCGATATCCACATGACCATTCTCACGCGTCCGGCTACGCCCTTCGGCGATGACATCGTCTGTTATATCATCGTTTACAACAACATGACGTCGGCAAAAAATGAGATAAAAAAGATTACCGATTTCGTTGGATATAACTCGGACCGCGCTATTGTGTCGGTCAGGGAAAACATAGTGGTATTCCTGCACGCCGACGACATCGACGACTTCCCCGTCATCAGGGAGATGATGAAAAAGATAGGCGAGAGATTGGACAATCTATAAGGACGGGTTACGAAGCGTCGTTTTTAAGAAGGATTTCCTCGAGCTCGTCGGCCTTCGCGGCGATATATGTAAGCGACTTGAGAAACCTGCGCGGATCGCAGTCTTGAAGCAGAATTGAGTTACGGAGCACCAGCTTGTCCTCAATCAGGGCGAGCGATCCGAGTGGTAGCGTCGCATTCGTCTGCAGCGCGTACTTGAAAAGTTCGCAGAAGTCGCCCTTCAGTTTCCCTATCGATGAATAATAGTTGATGATCCGGTCGCCGACCTCGTCCTTGCTAAGTGTAATGAGCACCTGTTGTGACCGGTCGTTGTCGAAACTCAGTTCGGTGGAATACGCGCCAGGGCCGTCTTTATGGAACTTAATTTTAAACTCCGCCGCGATTGCCGCGATAAAACCGTCGAATACTTCCATTACATTATTCTCCTTGCAGTCGGCTCAACATTAAACAGCGCGCCACGCTGAGGCGGCTACGCCTGCAAAAGCACGGTAACCGTCTCGCGATTGATGTTTCCCTGCGCGATTAGGGCCGCTTTTGAATCCCGACCGATGGACTCTTGAACCAGCATTCGCATGCCGGCGAAATCCCCTTGTGCGCCGCCGGGAGCGTATTCCCGCGCCATGTCCAGGCCCCTGCTCGCGAACAGGGCGACCGTTTTTTCGGCATCGGCGAACCTGTCCTGAAGCCTGGCCCGAAGAATGTCGAGCCGGGAGGTATCCACCTCCTTCCCTTTGTTTATCTCCGCCGCATAAGCGGACATCTCCTTTAGAGCAGCGCCAATTTCCGCATGCAACGCCTTCACGCCACCGGTGCCGCCCTGGGGTTGCGGATCCAGCGCCGCCACAGGGAGCGCCGTCATGCCGAATTTTCCGGCGTACTCACCCAGTGCGGAGGATAACTCCGCACTTACTCCTGCGATTCCCACGTAATCCACCCGGCGGGAGGCCATCGCCTCCATGGCCATGTTGCGCAGGCGCGACGATATCTCCACCGCCCGCTGCAGCACATGCCGCGCCATCTGAGCGATGCTGAGCGCCTCGGTCATGCGACTTTCCCCGGCCTGCCGGTCAGACACCCACCTGAACGATGGATTAACCGGTTTATGGGAAATTATCGAAGCCTTCTCCGCGGCATTATTCCCCTTAGCCCCGTGATTTACAACCACACGGCGCTCAACCGCAAGTTTTATCGTGTCGTCGTTTATCTTCATCGAAGTCCTTCGCCGATCCTCGTGGGATGAAGTATATATGAGTGGCCTTTCAATGTCAATTTAATTGCCCGTTGACGCCTCCCGATTTTATTTATTAATGGATTGCGCCGGAGAAACGCCCGGGCTATAAACAGTTCATGGAAAAAGCGATGCGGACATGCTGCGCGATGGTTCTGATACTTGCCGTAATCACGGCCGCGTCCGGGTGTAAAAAAGAGGAACGAAACGAGGTTTCGCTCGACCAGATCGAGATGGACCGGTCAACCAACTACCGTTTCATTTTCAGGAAAGCGATTGAAAAGGAAACGGAACAATCCCGGAAGGGGAAAAAGGATCCATTCGCCGACAAATGACAAGCACCCCGCTCGCGGTCCGCGGCCGGGTCAGTCGCGCTGTATTCTGAGGCTCCTTCTGGACGCGGCCTCGGCGTTGCGCCTCCTTTGTTCGTCGGTCTCAAGGATCAGTCCGGGTATCTCCATCGGCCTACCCTGCGCGTCGAGCGACACGAACGTAAGATTGGCCGACGAGGTATGCCGTACCGCCCCGGTAATAAAGTTCTCGGCCTCAACGCGCACGCCCACCTCCATGGACGTCCTGCCGGCGAAGTTCAGGCCGGCCTTCAGGCGCAGTATATCCCCGATGTACACCGGACTGTGAAAGTCCAGCCGGTCGATCGACGCGGTAACCACGTTGCTGCCGGCATGTCGCGCGGCGACGATACCCGCCGTCGTGTCGATGGCTTTCATTATGACACCGCCGTGCACGTTCCCCGCCAGGTTGGCGTCCTGATGCGACATCTGCTGTACCATTTCGATCGCGCTTTCATCCACTCGCTTTGCTTCCACGTCCCCCTCCCCTCCCGCTCCTGACTCCCCGCCATCCCGACCGGCCGTTCAGACGGGGCGCGAAAAAAACTCCTGTATCATATCCGCAGTCTGCGCGGGCTTTTCCATCGGAACCAGGTGTCCCGCGCCGGCTATACTGGCATACTCCCCGCGTGGCATGAGCGAGACCGCTTTTTTCAGGTCGATGAACTGACGGTTTTCGCTCTCTTCTCCCTCAACCACCAGAACCGGACAGGAAAGCTTCGGCAACAGCGGCCACGGATCGTACTGCATACCACCCATGAAAAGCGACGCTTCCCGTCTTGGAGAACAGGCGAGCGTAAGCCCTTCGGTGGGACCATTCACCATCCCATGGCGCACGTACAGGTCGAGCATCTCTTCGTCCCAGTTTTTAAAGAGCGCCCTCGAGCGCAGATACTCTTTCGCCGCTGCGCGGCTGCTCCAGTGACTGCGGCGCTTTATGGACTTCGACGCCAGCGGATGTTGCTCAACGCTGATCTTTGCACGGTAAAAATCCTGCGGCAGGAATATGGGCTCTATGATCACCATCCGTTCCGCCGGCGAACCGTGCGCCGCGTTCGCGATCGCCATCACCGTCGCGCCCATGGAATGCCCCACCAGATACGGAGGACCATTGCCCAGCGCTTCGCAAAAGCGGAAGAGGTCCTCGGCCAGTATCATCCATCCCAGGCCGCCGTCCTCGGGCTCGGCATGCCGGTGATCGCAGAAATAAGGCGCGATGATCCGGTATTTCCCCGCGAGTTTTCTCGCTATGGGGTGCCAGAGCCAGGGGAGAAAGCCCGTGGCGTGCAGCATTATAATGGTCGGACCGTCACCGTCATAAAAGAGGTATTCTATGGCGGCATCTCCGATGTTCATTACACGCAGTGAAGGTTCCATTTTTACCGATCTCCCGCCGATGATAAACGACGCATCCGTCCCCGAGTATGCACCCGGTGTGCGGCCGTGTCAAGAACGAGCACCGTCGGCACGTCCGAAATATATTAATGCTTGAATACCCTGCCTGGCGGTGCTATCTTAAATATCGAGAATCCTGTCACCGGCATGATCTTTTGCCGACCCCTGTAACAGGAATTGCCTGGAGAGACCCTATTCTCCAGAAAAATAGCGCAAGGAGCCCGTGATGACCGTCAGGAGAACCGCAGTACTACCCATATTCCTCGTCCTGTTCGCTTCGCTGTTCATTTACCCGTTCTCATGCTCTCAGAAAGACGCGCCGGTATTCGGAGAGTCGTCCCCGTCACCGATAAAGTCGAGCGCCGAGGCCGTCAAGGCGACGGAGATCCAGAAGGCCTTCAGGGACATCTACGACATCTACAAGGACAGGGTGGTGTTCATCGCGACCGAGCAGACGGTAAAAATACCACAGCACCCGTTCTTCAACGATCCGTTTTTCAGGGAATTCTTCGGCGCACCGCAGCAGGGACCACGAACCCAGCGGCGTACCGGACTGGGGACTGGCTTCCTTTTGTCCGAGGACGGTTATATCTGCACCAACCACCATGTGGTTTCCGGCGTGGATAAAATCACGATCAAAATCAACGAAAAGGAATACCCCGCGACGATCATCGGCTCGGACCAGAAAACTGATATCGCGCTTCTGAAAATATCGCCCAGGGAAAAGCTCAAACCGGTGTTCCTCGGCAATTCCGACGAGGTCCGGGTCGGCGACTGGGCCATCGCGATCGGAAACCCCTTCGGATTGGATAAGACCTTCACCGTGGGAGTGATAAGCGCCACCGGCCGCAGGGACGTCGATATGATGGGCGGTTCGCAGTCCCACATCCAGACCGACGCGTCGATCAACCCCGGCAATTCCGGCGGTCCGCTCATCAATATTAACGGCGAGGTCATCGGTATCAATCGAATGATCTATTCCAACAGCGGCGGCAATCTCGGCATCGGTTTTGCGATCCCCATCAATACGGCCAGATCCATACTCGAACAGCTCAAGGTCCACAAGAAGATTAAACGCGGGTATATCGGCGTGCAGATCGTGCCCCTTACCGAAGAATATGCCAGACAGTTCGGTCTCAAGGCGGCGGAAGGCGCCCTGATCGGCGGCCTGGAGGAAAATGGCCCCGCGGCCAGAGCAGGCGTCCGGGCGGGCGACGTTATCATAAAACTCAACGACGCCCCGATCAGGGACCATAATATGCTCGTGGACATTGTGGGCAAAACGCCAATTGGAAAAACTCTCAAGGCCACGGTATGGAGGGAGGGGAAGGAGCTTAACCTGTTCATTAAGGTTTCAGAGCGGCCGTAACGTCGGCTGGTGATTAAACACCGGCAGGCCTTGCCTGCTGAAATCTGTTAACAGCATCGAACCTCCCCCACCGGCGGGGAGGTTCTTCGTTTCGCATTCATCATCAGCAGCCTCAAATTCATTGACGCCGCTGTAGCCCGATGTTATCCTGTCTTCATCAGGCGGCGTTGCCGCAATCGCCGCAGGGAGGTCTGCTGTGCGGGAAAACATCCGTTTTATACTGTATCTCGGGGCTGCACTGTGTGTCCTGTACGTGGGATTTCGATACGTCATTCCCCTTATACTTAAACTTTTGGTCGGCATTCTCGGCTTCCTTATATATGCCGTCATCATACTTCTGATTATAATCGGCGCAGTCTGGCTTTTCGGGTACATAGCGAAGACCCTCCGGTCCTGAACCCGGTAAATGAAATAATTCCTTGATTAATTCGGCCATCAATAGAAATCTGGGCGCGTTGAAATGCGCGGAACCGCTGCGGGCATGCAAAGGGGCTTCCCTACATGGAAGACATTAAAAAAAACATCCTCAGGATAGAGAAGGGCTTCCTCATTGCGCTGGTGGTCACATCGCTTGTGGGGGGCGTCGTTTTCGGCTATGTAATCGCGCAGATTAAGAATTTCTCCGGCATACAAAACCTCCGGCAATTCCAGGTAAGCCTCCCGACCAAGCTATACGATGTCAACGGAGAGCTCATAGCCGAGCTCTTTCGCGAAAAAAGGGATCTGGTCGCCTACGAGGACCTGCCCCGCAACCTCATCAATGCGTTCGTAGCCGCGGAAGACCGCGAATTCTACGGCCATTTCGGCATCAATCCGCTCGCCATCGTCCGCGCGATGTCCAAAAACCTGATCGCCGGAAGGGTAGTCCAGGGCGGATCGACCATCACGCAACAGCTCGCCAAGAGGCTTTTCACCAGCGGTGAACGCACGCTCGCGCGAAAGGCCATGGAGGCGGTACTCGCCCTGCAGATCGAAAAGAGGTTTTCCAAAGAGGAGATCCTCGAGATGTATTTCAACCAGATATACCTCGGTCACGGTTGTTATGGCGTTTCGTCCGCCGCGCGGCTTTTTTTCAACAAGGACGTGCGCCAGATCGATGTCGCCGAGAGTTCGGTACTGGCCGCCCTTCCCTCCGCGCCCGGGCGTCACTCCCCGCTCATGAACACCCACGAGGCCTATATCAAGAATCGCGATACCCTCAGCCGCATGGTCGACGCGGGCTACCTGAGCGCCGGGCGCGCCGACAGGATTTACCAGGAATTCTGGCCCGGCTTCGTCGATTCAATTAAGACCGAATTCACGACAAAGAACGCGTTTTCGAGGAGCGAGGACCGCGCCCCGTACTTCACCGATTACGTGCGTCAGATACTCACCGCTCGCTTCGGCAAGGATGCCGTTTACACGGAGGGGCTGTCGGTTTATACCACCCTCAACCTCAAGCGGCAGGAAATCGCTGAAAAATATTTTCCGCCCGCGCTTGTCAGGCAGAACGCCGTCTCGGAGCTCGCCAACAAGTACTCCAACAGCGCGGTCGATCGCGGGCTCTTCGATGCATACGAAACCCTGCGCATGGTGTTCAGTCTCCCCGGCGTATATGTGAAAAATGATTTCGAGACTATCGTTAAAAAGAAAATGGCGGAAGAAGTGATCGATTCCATCGACATCATGGCGATCCTCATGGACGTTCGGTCGTCCTCGCAGAGTATTGACGCGTTCCGCACCGCAACCTCGGCCATTTCATCGACGCTTAAGGTCGAGGGCGCCTTCCTCGCAATCGAGCCTAAAACCGGCTATATAACCAGCATGATCGGCGGCTCCGGCTTCAACGTCAACAACCAGTTCAACCGCGCGGTCCAGGCGCGGCGCCAGCCCGGCTCGGCATTCAAGCCGTTCGTTTACGGCGCGGGAATTGAAAACAAGATAATCAGCCCCAATACAGTGCTCCCCGACGCTCCGCTGGTCGACATCGATGAAACCGGGGAGACCTGGGCGCCAGGAAACTACGAGGGAAGCTTCTCCGGCATGGTTAATCTCCGCCGGGCGCTCGCCGCGTCTATCAACGTGATTTCGGTGCGCATTTATGATATCGTCGGCGCCGACCGCATCATCGACTTCGCCTCCCGGATGCTCAAGGTGCCCCAGTCGCGTTTTACGCCCAGCCCGTCGCTCGCGCTCGGCTCATCCGAGCTCACCCCCCTTGAAATCGCGACGGGATACGCCATCTTCGCCAATCGCGGCCGGGACGTGTTTCCTTTCGCGATACGCTACATAGTCGATCGCGACGGAAACGAGCTCGCCAACATTGAGGAGGAGGTCGGAAACATCATCGCCTCCAGGGAGATGGACGGCAGCATACAGGTGATTTCCGAGCAGACCGCCTATATAATGAACGATATGATGCAGGCGGTCGTAAACGGCGGAACGCCCGCCGACGCGATCAGGAACATCGCCCAGTTCCGCAAGAGGTGCGCCGGAAAAACCGGCACCACATCGAACTGGACCGACGCCTGGTTCTGCGGGTTTACCCCGGAAGTCGCTGCGGTCGTCTGGTTCGGATACGACAGACCGTTCATGTCCCTTGGCAAGCACCAGGCCGGGGCGGGAATCGCGGCGCCAGTATGGGGGCACTATATGCGGGAGGTCTATAACGGCATGAGCGACCCCGTTTTCCCGGGTGAACCTCCCGGAACGCACTATACGCCATCGTACGGTGGCGAAGAAGAAACCGGAACAATGAAGTCCATACTCGATGTGTATATGGAAAAAGAAGGCCTCAAGACCAAAGAATAATTGCCAGACGATTATTTTATACTTGAATTCGCCCCCACCTATGCTATAATCTGAGCCTGATTGTAATTATACCAAACATAAAACGGTATTGTTCAGTATGCCGCCGCGGGCGGCAGATACTGGATGGCGGTGGCGTATGGCCCGATACAACCATTTATCGGCTTCCCCCGAAGCGTTTTATCAATGGCGGCATCGCGCCCTTCCCGTGCGCCGGCACGGGAAAGAGGCCCGTGTACGCGTCATTTTGTGTATCGTTTAAAAATTCGCGATCTATAAAGGGGGCTCTTCATTCCTCCTTTATAGGGAGAGGGCTATGTTCAAGGTCGGAGACAAGGTCGTCTACCCTATGCATGGGGTCGGAAATATCGATGCTATCGAGAAAAAGGTAATTCTTGGAAAGAGGAATCAGTTCTACATGGTGACGATCATCAACAGCGGCATGAAGGTGATGATCCCGGTCGACAAGGCCAAGGAAATCGGTCTTCGATCGATCATTTCCAAGCGCGAGGTCAACAAGGTGCTCGAGCTGCTCAAGAAAAAGGAAGTAATCACCGAGGACGACTGGAAGCTTCGCTACCAGGGCAATTTTGACAAGGTGAAGAGCGGCTCCATCTATGAGGTGGGCGAGGTCGCCCGGGACCTTTACCGCAGGGGAAGGGAAAAGGAATTATCCATCATGGAACGCAAACTCTACGAGAACGCCTACCAACTGGTTATTCACGAGATAGCGCTCGCAAAGAGCATCGTCATCGAAGAAGCCGGCAATCTGGTCTCCGAAGCCCTCTCAGTATAAACCCGCAAGAATCTGGCGTAAGTCCGGATTCGTCGCATGGGGAGAAATAAAACAGTGGCGCCGAAGGCGCCGATCCGGTGATCGGTCCATTCGTAAACGCCATTACAAATTCAAGGAGTCATCCGGTATGATAGCTATTTTCAGAATTCTTTTTATCCTCGCCTCGGTCGTATTCACTTCGCTGTATTACGTCAACGTATCACTCCAGGCGGTTGTTCTGGGCGGGTTTATTTCCGCAATCTCGGCGCTTGCGATCATCATCGTAATCGAGTACGTATCCCATACCTTTTCCACGCGGATACTGCTGGCGGCGCTTCTGGGACTCTTCGTCGGGCTCATCTTCAGCCACCTTCTGGTCATCGCGTTCGCCTCGATGCCGCTGGCCATTTCGACCGAGTCGCAGTCGGTCGTAAAGGCGCTCATCTACCATGTAATCGGCTTCGCCACAATGCTCTTTTTCGTCATCAACAACGACAGCATCTCACTGCTCGATTACATTATTCCCGAGAAGGCCGAGGAGGGGAAAGAGAGCGGGATCGCCTATAAGATACTCGACACCAGCGTCATCATCGACGGGCGTATAGCCGACATATGCGACACAGGCTTCATCGAGGGCATACTGGTCATACCCAACTTTGTCCTCAACGAACTGCAGATGATCGCCGACTCGGCCGATTCGATCAAGAGAAACCGCGGCAGGCGGGGCCTGGACATTTTGAACAAGATGCAGAAAGACCAGACCATCATGGTGAAGATCTCGGACATGGACTTCCCGGAGATACACGAGGTCGACGCCAAGCTCGTCAAGATGGCCAAGGTGATGAAGGCGATGGTCATCACCAATGACTTCAACCTCAACAAGGTCGCCGAGTTCCACGGCGTCAGGGTCCTTAATATCAATCAGCTTTCGAACGCGCTCAAGCCCATCGTCCTTCCCGGCGAGGAGATGAAGGTCGCGCTCATCAAGGAAGGCAAGGACCCCAACCAGGCCATAGGATATCTGGACGACGGCACCATGGTCGTGGTGGAAAACGGACGGCGCCGCCTCGGGCACGAGGTGGAGGTCATCGTGACCTCGGTGCTTCAGACGACCGCGGGGAGGATGATCTTTGCCCGTATCAGGGAGGACTGAGATTAAGGTCCTTGCGCTTTTCGGAAGCCCCCGCAAAACGGGGGCTTCGTCGGCTCTTCACGAATCATTTCTGGCGGCCCTCGGACCCGACCATGTCAGGCGTGTCTACCTCTATGATCTTTCCATCCATCCCTGCACCGCCTGCGGGCACTGCGCGAGCCGAAGGGAATGTGTTTTTAATGACGACATGACCTCTCTTTACGACGCCCTTTACGCGGCCGATCTATTGTCGATTTCCATGCCGCTGTATTTCTCGTCTCCACCTGGCCCCCTCAAGCTCTTCATCGACCGCAGCCAGGTACTGTGGGAAAGCAGGCGGCGCGGAGAACGGACGTCGAAACAACAGACGGGGAACCTGATCTGCACGGGCGGTTCGAACTACCGCAACATGTTTTCGCCCACGGTAACGATTATACGCCATTTTTTCAACGCACTGGAATACGTTTATCGCAGAGAGGATTTTCTTCTGTTGGCGAACATGGAAGGATGTCACGCCGGAGATATTCACGAAAAATACCTGTCCGGCGCCCGGAAGCTCGGCGCCTCTTTTCGCCTTCGCCTTTCCCGGTAGCCGGGGGGCTCCTGTTGCGGGTCAATCTCCGCCGATCGCCCGAAACTGCCGCACCGGAGTTCCCTTCTTCGCTCCAGTTTCGGCAATCGCCCGGCCGGCGGCCTTTTCCTGGTTAATATCGGCGCCCTTCCTTTCGATAATAAAAGTAAAGCGGCGGGGCATAACCATGCAATTGATTGTCGAACTCCAGGTCAAAATCACCAAAGGATCGCTCGGCGCGTTCACTGACGAGCTTTTCCGGCACGGGTGTCGGCTTCAACGGCTGCGCCTGAAAGAAAGCGTCGAAGGGTACGATATCCTCGACACGGAGATCATATATTCCGACCCTGAAGCCTACGAGGCCTTTCTCGCCGGCGCACCGGCGTCCCGCGACACCTACCAGATCGTAAGCGAGCGGAACATCCTCGAGGATTCGATAGCCGGGGGTTTGCTGAACGTCTCCGGGAAGATGCCCATCGAAAACCAGGCCGACTACGAGATACGCCTGCTTGGATCGGCGGCACTCATGCGTGCGCAGATTCGCCAGGGGAAGGGAGACCACTGCACCGGCATTTTAAGGACAGTGGGGATGATCGGCTGTATGAAGAGAAGGGTCGAGCCCCCGATCGAGATGATACGCCTTTGTCATGCCGATCTCGAACGCGATGCTGTGATCGCCGGCCACTTCACGGGGCTTAACGCGCTGCCGCTGATCATCACATACGGACAGATCGAGGACCTCATAAAAACCATCCAGAGCATCGAAGCCGGATTCGCGGCGCTGCGCATAACCGGCATCGAGGACGTCGACGACAGCGGTGTGTATGAGCAGCTCCTGTCCGAGATGACGCTTCCCGTGATTTCGACGGCATACGATGAGTTACCGCTCCTCCTGCTGGTGGAGACCCTTCATCTTCTCGAAAGGGACCACCTGGCTCTTCCCGAAGCGACCGGGGGTATAATCGGCATCGATACGAGTTCGCTCCGCATCACGCGTCTGCTCCACGGACTCGGGTGTCATCGAGTTCTCGGCTACGACCACAACGAAAAGCTCATGCTTACCTTCGAAAAATCGGGAGGGCTCGCGACCACTCCGGAGAACATCTTTAACAATGCCGATGTGATACTCTTATTTCGAAATCACTTCACCATTGACGAGTTTCACCGGATACGGGCGGGACAGATCGTCATCTCGCTGATCGAGTTCGACGAGCTCGAACGGGGCATCATCACTGAAAAGGGCGTACGCGATTTCGTTTCCCGCCAGCACATCGACACCGCGGTGATCTTCCCCGGCCTGCTCAGCGGTCTGCTCAAGACGGGCGCTCGGGCGCTTGACGACGGCAAGCTCGTCGAAACGGCGAAAAAGATCAACCGGCAGCGTGCCAGGGACAAACGACCTCTCTCGCTTTTCATGAACGCGCACGACCTCGTCGCGCGCTTTATGATCGATTGATCAGCGCTCGCCGACGATAAGCCAGCGGATTCCCAAAAACTCGAAAGGATGGTACTCGTAGCGTTTGCCGTCGGCCGACAGGCTGCCAGCCTTCCCCTGTTCCATGCGCTCAAATAGAGGGTGCTCAGTCATTATCAACTCCCGGCGCGGCGAGATACGGTACCTGCCCTCATAATCGATTATCTCCGTCTTCCCGTCCAGATATCCCTCAATCTTATCAATCCCCGCCTGCAATATAAAAAAACCATGGAAAGAATCCTCGACCATGATCCTCGAACTTATGAAAATCGCATACCGGCCGGACCCCGGGGGAAAAACGGCAACGTCCTCCACATGAAGGTCCTGGTCCTGCCGGGCGAAACATCTGGCCAGGGGACTTTCCGAAAGGCCCGTGCGTACGTTCTTCCCGAAGATATCGTCGTTCTCGCGGCTGTACACCACGACCCCGTGCCGGTTTATAAGGATAAAATCCGAGTACAGGCCTTCGGTAACCGCAAGGATCATCTCCGAGATGTGCTCGCGCTCGAGGAGGTAATACTTTTTCCCGCCCCCGTCCATACGCAGAAAATGAGTGAGCATTTTAACTATATCGTGCTTCTCTACGACCTTCGCCCCGCCTGCCGCATCCCGGCTGCACAGCCTGAAAAAGGCTGAAAGCTTATCGCCAAGTGGTGATATTTCCTGTCTCAGCGGTGTTTCCTTTTTTAACGAACAGGAAACAGTCAGCGCCAACGACACTGCTGCGCATACGCTCACCAGCTTTTTCATCCCGATTTCCTCGCCGATATATCGGTGCGGGCATGATGTTCACGCTACGCCACATGGCCATCCGCGCGTCTTTTATGCCCGATAACACCTGATTGAGGTACGACTCTGATATAATCGATAAAACAAAGCTCTCGCTTCAACAGTATTTATATGCGCGGAGTATTTTCCTTGGTTCTTTGCCCACCCGAGTGGAGCAAGTATCGAACCGGGCATTATTGACTTGACAAAATACCAGGGAAACTGTATTGGTTTTTATAGTTTCCATAGGGTAATAAAACTACGATTCAATGAACGGTACCTGATTATGGGTGAATCAATCGTAAAGGCGAAGATCATCGAGATATTCAAGCGCCTCTCGTCGATTTTCGGAATCAGGGGCATTACGATCGACATGATCGCCAGCGAGTGCGGCATATCCAAGAAGACGCTCTACAAGTTCTTCAGGAGCAAGGATGAGCTCGTGGAAATCGTGTTCGCCGCGATCCTCGACCAGATGCGGGCGGAATTCAGGACGATCGAGAGGACGGAGTCCGATCCGCTTACGCGACTTGATCGCTTTTTCGCGACGGCATACAAGCTCTTTGGCAGCATTTCGCGGCCGTTACTCAGGGACGTCAGACGCTATTACCCCGTCATCAACGAGAGGATCCGCGAATTCGAGCGCGAACAGGTCGATCTGTTTACCGGCACCATCCGAACCGGCATACGTGCCGGCGTCTTTAAAAACATAAATCCTTCCATCGTGGTCGGGTTTCTGACCGGAGCGAGCAACACCGTGCTCAATCCCGATTTTATTCTTGAACACAATCTGACCGTCGAGGACAGCATCGTCGCTTTCAAAAGCCTCTTTCTCTCGGGCCTCCTTGACCGACAGGCTGAGGACCGGCATGCTTGACAGATACATCAGGTTTATCATCAACCGCCCCGGCACCATCGTGGCGGTCATCGTACTTATAACCATCGCGCTTGGAGCGGGACTTCCGAAGCTTCGCTTCGACAACTCCCTCGACTCCATGATGCCTTCCAGGGACGCGGAATTCCTTCTCAATGAGGAGGTCAAGAAGACGTACGGAAACAATGGCAAGTTCATCATCATGGATGTCGCCCCCGATAATATTTGGAGCGATGAACGGCTCCTCGAGTTCGACAACCTGATAAGCGATATCGAGGAGTACCGGGATTTCGATGAGGCCCGCGAGGCCGGCCGACGCCAAAAATTCCTTTCTATCGCCGCGGGGGCTCCGTTTAACAGGGAAGAACTCCTGGAGCACTATAAAGATGATCAGGCCTACTCGCGTCTTCTGTCCCGGAAAATCATCTCGCTCTTCGGGAATGCGCAATCCCTTGACCGTGACCAGCTCTCGAAGCTCGACCGTGAGCTTGCAAAGTCGGCGCGCGTGCGCGCCGAGCGTCTGGTCGACAGAATCCTTTCGCCTTTCACCATGAAAGACATCTCAGGCCGGGACGACACCCTTTCCGCGTTTGACCTTGTCGAGCGCGATGAAAACGACCGCCGCATGGTACCGACATCCAGGGTCGGCGCGCCGGAGCTAAAATCACGCCTTTGGGCTAACCCGGCGTTCGAGAAAGGCATTTTCTACCGCAACCCCGCCTCGGACGAGATCACCAACTTCGGTGTCCTCATCCGCCTGATCGACGTGCGCGATTATGATGGCATCACCTCCGAGATTCAGGAGATCGCCCTGAGCCATCCGGACCTTCGCATCACCATGCAGGGTATTCCCGTCCTCTACCGTCAGATAAACCGCTACATGCAGCATGATCTGCGACTCTTCATGCCGCTGGTGATGCTCGTGATGATTCTCATTTTTTACCTCAATTTCCGGTCCGCACTCGGCGTTGCCTTTCCATTCATCACGCTTATCCTCGCCGACGTCTGGGTGTTGGGGCTCATGGGGCATCTTGGCGGCAAACTCACCGTCATCGGCATCTCCCTTCCGCCTCTGATGATCGCCGTAGGGAGTTCCTATTCCATTCACATACTCAACCGCTTCGCTCTCGATGCGGGGCTCATACGCGACCGTGGACCGGTTGAAGGAATCAGGACATCGCTCAATACCATCGCCATCACGCTGCTTCTCGCGAGCCTCACCACGATGATCGGATTCGCCACACTGGTCACCAACCAGGTCTCCGCCATCCGGGAGTGGGGACTGTACTCGGCGATCGGCACCTTTTTCGCCGTGCTCATCGCCTCCTCGCTCATCCCCGCGCTCTGCATCTTCCTGCCCAAAGCGTCGCGGGACCTGGGCCGTGCCGGCGAATCTTCCGGAAAAGCCCCGGTCGACTTTATCGTCAGATTCATGGCCCGCCTTGCGACCGAGCGCACGCGCGCCGTCATGGCCGTGACGACGGCAATCCTTGTTTTTTCCGCCATCGGCATCACGTTTCTCAAGACCGAAACATCCATAAGCGCCTATTTTCGTGAAGATGACGCAATCAACGTGAGCGCGAGGCTTATCGGCGAGCGCTTTGGTGGAAGCTTGGGCCTCAACATCCTTCTGGATTCCGGAAGGACCGACGGCGCAAAGGACCCCCAGTTTCTTACGACCGTCGAGGCAGTCCGAACATGGCTGGTCGCGGAAAAAAATAAGTCCTTCCAGATCGGGCGCACCGATTCCTTCACTGATGTGATAAAGCGCATGCATATGGCCATGAACAACAACGCCCCGGCCGCCTACGTCATACCCGAATCCAAATCCGACATAGCCGACTACCTCGAAATCTACTCGGGTGAAGACCTGAACTCGGACGGGCGCGCCGACGACTTCGAGCCGTACATCGATCAGGATTTCCGCACCGTCAACCTCTTCGCCCGGATGTACGAAAAGGAGGGCGCGCCGCTCTCGACCTCGCGGCTCAACGAGATCATCGCCTCCATACGAGCGGGGGTTACCCCAATGCTCGAAGAGCGCGGATACCGTCTGGCGATATCTGGCGAGCCCATCATCATTACCCGGCTCGCCAAACACGTGGTGACGGGCCAGCTCATGAGCCTGTTTCTTTCGCTTGCCGTGGTCGGCATTGTCATCTCGCTTCTTTTTAAAAACTGGAAAGCGGGACTTGTTTCGCTCATTCCTATCGGGATCGCCGTCGCCCTTAATTTCGGCCTGATGGGATGGGCGGGAATACGGCTCGATATCGCCACCGCCATCATCGCATCGATCACCATCGGCATCGGCGTCGACAACACCATCCACTTCCTCAACACCTTCCGCCACCACCGCCGTGCGGGCAAAGATCTCGACGATACCATCCGCACCACCCTTTCGACCGCGGGGCGCGCGATCATCTATACGGCGCTCGCGCTCATCCTCGGATTCGCGGTGCTCATCGTATCGAGTTTCAAGCCCATCATCTTTTTCGCTTTACTTGTGGGCGTAACTTTCATGGCAACCACGGCAGGGGCGCTGCTCATTCTTCCGGCGGTCATCCGGTTTACGGGGGTTGATCTCTCGGAATCAAAATCCAACTCGCGATTCTGGAAATATTTTTATATAGGCAAAATATTCAACATAGAAAACCAGGCCACGCCTGAAGGAGGTTTACGATGAGATCGTTCTTAATCGCGCTTTCGGCTTTACTTGCCCTCGTCGCTTCCCCGCTCCACGCGCTTGACGGAAGACAGATAATGGAAAAGAGCGATGCACTGACGCAGCCGAAGAGCGTTCGTGCCGCGGTGCTCATGCTTATCGAGAAGGGCGGCAGGGTTGTCGAGAAGGAATTCGAGCTTGTCGGGAAGAAGTCAGGTGACAACGAAAGGGTGTTAATCTCGTTCAGCCGTCCGACCAGCATACAGCTTCTGACGCACACCTACAAGGGCCGCGATGACGACCAGTGGCTCGTTCTTTCCTCCGGCAAGGTGAAGCGTATCGCGCTCGCCGACTCGGACAAACCCTTCGTCAATTCTCATTTTTACTACGAGGACCTCAAGTCCAGGGACATTGACGATTACGGTTACACACTTCTCGGTGACGCCAGGGCCGGCGGGGTCGATTGCTACAAGGTCGAGGCGAAGGCCAGATCAAAAAATGTCGTGTACGATAAGGCGGTGTTCTATATCGACAAAACGAGCTTCTTCGCCATGCGGATCGACATCTACATGAAGGGCGAACTGCACAAATATCTGGAGAACCACGACATCAGGAAAGTGAACGGCATCCTTACTCCCTACCGGGCGGTCATGCATGCCGCGGACGGAAAGAGTAAAACCGATCTCAGGATCAAATCGGTGACCTATAACGTGCCGATCGCGGATTCACAGCTTTCCAAAGAAGCGCTCAGGTAGACCCGTAATCCGGCGGTGGAAGTTTGCGGGCCATCCGCCGCCGGCGTCCGCTTAAAACAGGATTCTCTCTATTCCCTTTTTCTTCACTGTCTGAAGAAACTTTTTCTCCCAATCCCGCCCCAGAAAACGCTCCGCGGCATACACCGCGAGAGAGCGGCCGGTCACCGCAAGCTCGTTGTTGATCTTGCAGAGCCCCTGGACACAGCTTGGGCAGGTGGTGAGGACGCTTACCCTGCCGCGCCGCGTAACTCCGAGAAGGTTCAGTTTCTTGCGTTCCCTGAGCGTGTTGGATATCTCCGGCGTTGAGAGGGCCAGTGTGCCCCCCTCTCCGCAGCAGTTGGGGATGTTTACGGGGCTGATGCCGAACAGCTTCTCGAAGGTCTTTTCGTAGCCCAGGCGCCTCAGCGGCGTGTGGCAGGGCTCGTGGTAGAGCACGGGATGCCGCGGCGCCGTGGCCTTCCCGTATATTTCCTCCCGCGCGATAAACTCGTTGATGTCCATGATGGAGGCGCCGTTAAAAATGTTCTCAATTTCATATTTTTCGAGCATCTCGAAACAGGTTCCGCACGACACGATAATATGCTCGATGTCCATATAGCCGGTTGTGCCCGCAATTCTGTGAAAGAGCACCCGGTTCTCGTAGCTGCGCATGTCCGCCTGGGCGGTCATTCCGTTGGCGAGCATGGGATACCCGCAGCAGATGAACTCCGGGGGAATGACCACCCGTACGCCCGCATTGTACAGCAGGGCGATCACGGCGATGCTTATTTCGGGGAACATCCGTTCCGAACCGCAACCCGGGAAATAGACCACGCTTTTCCTGACCGGCATGTCGGGGTTTTCAAAGGAATAAAAGCAGTTGCCGCCCTTGAGGCGAAGGCGCTCGCGAATCGACTTCTGTCCCGTCCGCGGGAAGCGACCGGCCAGGTACCCGCTGATCCGCGGTAAAAGCTCGCGGGTGACCTTCGAGACGGGCCTGTTCACGTAATACCCGAGCCGTTGTGCGCCGTAGCCCAGCCGGAAGACCAGGACCCGAAGGAGTTTGTTGATGTAATAGCCGCGCCGGCGCAGGAAAAAGATCGTGAACTGGGTCGCGGCCTTGAACTGCGATTTCTTGCGCTGCACCATGAGTTCGCGCACGTCAAGGGTGATGTTCCCCAAATCGATCTTCACCGGGCACGGCGCCTGGCAGCGATGGCACATGGTGCAGTGGTCGGAGATCTCCCGCAGCTTCTTGAAATTGCGAAACGACAGCGACGTGGAGGTCTGCGCGTCGTAGAGCACCGCCTCCATGATGAGCCCAACACCGAGGATCTTGTTCCGCGGATTGTAAAACATCGTGCCGCAGGGATAGTGCGTGTTGCATACGGACTTGCACTTGCCGCAGCGGACGCACGGGGCGATCGAGGTCGAGAGAATCTCGAGATCGGTGGCCTTGAGGATGAAGGCCTCCAGCTCGAGCAGGTTGAATGACGGCGTGTAGATGCTGCTCTGCGGGAAATCGGCGCTGAGCTTTCCGGGATTGAACAGGTCTTCCGGATCGTTCTCCAGCTTGTACCGGCGGTATTCCTCGAGCACCTCGTTGTCGATAAACCGCAGCTTTGTAAGCCCGATGCCGTGCTCGCCGGAGATGACGCCCCCCAGCCGAACGGTCTCCTGCATTATGACACCCGCCGTTTCGTCGGCCTCGCGCATCATCATGTAGTCGTTGGAATGCACCGGAATATTTACATGAACGTTTCCATCGCCGGCGTGCATGTGAGTGGCGATGATGATCTTGCGCTTACGCTCGTTCCGGACCACCGCGCTGAACCTGTCGAGCAGTTCCCCATAGCCGTGAAAGGTTATGGCGAAGTGCGTAATGACGTCATCCTCGAACTGGATGGTGATAGTCCCGTCCTGGATCAGCTTGAAAACGGTCTCTCCCTTTCCTCCCCCGAGCTCCGGCCCCGCGGGCCGGTCGAAGTTTTCGACGTAGGCCCGGTAGCATTCGCGGACTTTGCGCAAACCGTCGATGTAGGAGTCGATACGGGCGGCGCTGAAATCCGCCCCCTGGGCGGATTTCGCATCGCAAAGGAAGCGTTCGACGTCGTCGATGATACGGATGTCGTTTTCCAGCTCCTTCTGTAGATTGAGCTTCTCGATGAAATCGGCGAACAGCGGCAGCTTCTCGAGCGGGATAACCACGTCCTCGTTGAGCTTGAAGGCGTTGGTGTGCCGCGCGATTGCGCCGAGGTTCTTTCTGTCCGCCCAGAACAGGTCGCGCTCCTTCCCGTCGGTCGCGATGATCCCCTCGGTGTTATAGGGCCCCACCATTCGGATAATACGCTCACATGCATCGAGTAAAAGATCCTCGTTGTTGCTCTCGATATCGATTAAAAGCACCGCCTTGGGGATGGCGGTCCGTTTGGACTTGTTTCGATAATCGATGGCCAGAACGTACTTCTCGTCGAAATGCTCCAGCGCGGTCAGAAAGACCACCGCGTCCTTTTCGAAGGTGCTCACGATATCGACGATCGCCTTCGACGCGTTGATAAGGTTATTGCCGAAAAACTCCAGGCATATGGTCTTGCAATGGGCGAACGGGTGATAGAGCACGAAGCGCGCCGTGGTGATGATCCCGTCTCCGCCCTCCTTCTGCACGCCAGGAAGCCCCTTGAGCGCCTTGTTGGTGATGTCCTTTCCCAGTCCCTTCTTGCGGATATCGGTGCCGAGGAGCGTAATGGTGCTACCCGGGACACTCTTCGCGCCCTCGATGCGGCATACATCGAAGACCACCGTGTCCCCCGGCAGGATCTTCCGGTACGGATGATCGCGGCGCTTCACCTCGAGCACGCGCCCCTGGGCGTCCGCTATGGTGTACGAATACAGGTTGTCGATCGCCGTGCCCCACATCACGCACTTCTTGCCGCCGGCGTTTTCGGCGATGTTGCCCCCGATCGTCGAGGCCCAGGCCGATGTGGGATCGGTCGCGAAGATATAGCCGCTGTGCTCACAAAAGGTTATGACGTCCTCGGTGACCGCGCCCGCCTCGACGCGTACCACGGGGAACTCTCTTCCGCCTTCCCGCTCCATCTCGATCCCGAAAATCCGGTTGAGCTTTTCAGTGTTGATGACCATTGAGTTTCGGCGCACGGGGACCGCGCCGCCGGTGAGCCCCGTACCGCCCCCTCGGGGGATGACGCCGAGGTGGAGCTTTCTGGCCGCGCGTATGAGCGCCGGTATCTCCTCGACCGCGTCAGGATAGACCACGACCGCGGGGTACTCGACCCTCCAGTCGGTGGCGTCGGTGGCGTGCGACACCTTGTGAAACGCCGAAAACTGGATATTGGCCCGCGCCGTGCAGGATTTCAGGACGTGGAATATCCTTCTTCGAAGCCGCTTCTCGGCGGCGAAACCGGCGAAAAAACTTTTATCAAGCTCCAGCGTCTTCCCGACCAGTTTCAAAACAAGGGGATTGCCGTTCGCTCCCTTGACGATGATATCAAGGCGCGCACCATGTAGCCGCTTTAAGCGTCGCTGCTTACGGCGGTCCTCCAGGTAATCGTTGAAGATATAGGGGTTTCGGTCTATTATGAACAGGTCTCCGTATATCTCGAAGAGGAGCTTCGCACTCCTGCCGGTAACGCGCTGTGAACGCAGCGATTCGATGATATCCGCCGTCTCTTCGTCGAAATATCTGAGGATTATCTCCCGGTCCGAAAAGGAGGTGTAGTTGTAAGGTATCTCCCTGTACTTGAAGTCCTTTTTTATCATTTACCTGTAATTCCCCGTCTGTGCACCCGGTAGAGTCGAAAAAGCCGGTTCGGATACATGCGTACAATATCGTTTTATTAGGACTCTGAAATATGTCGTCAAGATAATTTATGCGCCCGCCTAAAACTTATAAGACCCGCTTTTCGTCATTCTAAAAACCTGGAAACGATATCTGATCCAACCCGGGCCCGATTAAATTAATAAAAAACTATTGACAATTATAACATACTGAACCATGTTCATTATATGAATTGAATTCATATAATTAAACATCCGAACCGCATCCAGGCGCATGTCCGAATAATCGAAATATGGCCCGGGTGGCGTAATTATATCACTTAAAACATCGTAAACCGAGGAGGTTCTGTATGCCGCGAATGACACCGTCTGAGGCGCTCGTTGAAACACTGGTTGCCGAGGGAATACGCGACGTATTCGGCATCGTTGGAAGCGCATTCATGGACGCACTCGATCTTTTCCCCGCCGCGGGTATCCGCTTTATTCCGGTTGCCCACGAGCAGGCGGCCGCGCACGCTGCCGACGGCTACGCCCGCGTCACCGGCAGGCCGCAGTGCTGTATCGCCCAGAACGGCCCCGGCGCCGCCAACTTCGTTTCGGCGATCACCGCCGCCTTCTGGGCGCATTCTCCCGTCGTCGCCATCACGCCCGAGACCGGCAGCATGGGTATCGGAACCGGCGGATTCCAGGAACTCGACCAGATGCCCTGGTTCGAGAAATCCACCAAGTACCAGGTGCGGGTAAACCGCCCCGAGCGCATGACCGAACTCGCGCGCCGCTGTTTTTACATGGCCAAACTGCTGAGCGGCCCCACCCAGCTCAACATCCCACGCGATTTTTTTTACGGTGATCTGGACTGCGAGATATACAAATCCGGTGACGTATGCTACGGTCCCGGCCCCGAGGAGCAGGTGAAACAGGCCGCCGAGATGCTTGCAAAGGCCAAATTCCCGGTGATCCTCGCCGGCGGCGGCGTATCGCAGGCTAACGCCCACGACGAGGCCAAGGCGCTCGCCGAATACCTCACCGCGCCCGTGGTCAACACCTATCTGCATAACGACAGCTTCCCGGCCGACCACCAGCTCGCAGTCGGACCTATCGGCTACTGCGGCTCCAAGGCCGCGATGCGGCTCATCGCCAAAGCCGACGTTGTACTCGCGCTCGGCACACGTCTTGGACCTTTCGGCACGCTTCCACAGTACGACATCGACTACTGGCCGAAGGACGCGAAGATCATCCAGATCGACGTGGACGCCAGCCAGCTCGGTCTTTCCAAAAAGGCCGATATCGGCATAATGGCCGACGCAAAGGAATTCGCCCGGCAGCTTATCCTGCGCCTCCGGGCCATCGACGGCAAGCGGGCGGCGGACGCCAGGCGAATCGAGGACATCGAAAAGGAAAAGAACATCTGGAAGGACGAGCTCGATAAATGGTCGTCCTCGACCAACAGGCTCATGCATCCGCGCCGCTTCATCAAGGAGCTCACGGACGCGATGCCCAGAGGCTCGATCGTCACGACCGACATCGGCAACAACTCGTCGATCTGCAACAGCTATCTCCGGTTCGCCGGGGCGCGCCAGCACATATCGGCGCTAAGCTGGGGCAACTGCGGATTCGCTTACGGCGCCGCGCTTGGCGCGAAGATGGGTTCGCCCGACAGTCCGGTGTTCGCCCTCCAGGGTGACGGCGCCTACGGCATCAGCGGCATAGCCGAGGTGATGACCGCGGTCCGCGAGAACATCCCGGTAATCGCCGTCGTGTTCAACAACCACGAGTGGGGCGCCGAGAAAAAGAACCAGATCGACTTTTTCAACAACCGTTTCGTCGGTTGCGACCTGCCAACCAATCCCGATTACGCCCAGGTCGCCAAAGACATGGGAGCCCTCGGGTTCAAGGTCGAGGATTACAGCCATGTGAAAGATGTCGTGAACGAGGCGGTGAAGTCCAAAAAGCCGGTTGTCATCAACGCCGTTATCGAAGGAGGGGCGAATGTTCTTGCCGAGCCGTTCCGCCGCGATGCGTTCAAGCCCGCGGTGCGGCACCTTCCGAAATACAAGCACCTGAGCATGGTATAGCTATCCTTCTATACATAGCTGTCCGGCGCAGTGACGTTACTCCGCCGGCGCCTCCTGCGCATGCCCCTCGGCCTGACGGCCGGAGGGGATTTTTTTAACGGAGCGCCCGATTGTGCACTCTTTGCTTGATTTAATCGGACGTGTCGGGGTACTGTTTGCTCACAATGGACAAGCGCCATTCACCCAACCGGGAGATAGTGGAGTCTAAAATGAAAATACTGGTCGTCAACGCGGGCAGCAGCTCGTTAAAATTTCAGCTCTTCGACGCCCGGACCGAGGACGTACTTATAAGGGGCAATTACGACGGTATAGGCCTGTCGGGAACCGAAACCTCCTGCGAGAGGAAGATCGTCATCACCGGTAAGACTGAACGGGGCGCCCGCGCCGTTCGCGACCACGAGGGCGCCATCGGCGACATGCTCGAAACGCTCCGCGCGAAGAGCGTCATAGACGATCGTAGCGAGATCACCGCGGTGGGGCATCGTGTCGTGCATGGCGGAGAGCGTTACAGAGCCACGACCCTGATAGACAAAACAGTGACTTCCGATCTCGGGGAAATCGCCTTTCTCGCCCCGCTGCACAATCCTGTCGGCATTGCCTGCATAAAAATCCTCATTCATGAGCTCGCCGGCGCCCGACAATACGCCATCTTCGACACGGCCTTTCATCAGACCATGCCGGAGGAGGCCTATCTCTACGGACTGCCCTACGCGCTGTATAAAAAATTCGGCATCAGGAAATACGGCTTCCACGGCACAAGCCACAAGTACGTCTCGCTGAAGGCCGCGGAGATTCTGGGCAGGGATATCACCGAACTCAAAATCGTCACCTGCCACCTCGGCAACGGCCAGAGCGTCTGCGCGGTCAAACACGGCCGCAGCGTCGACACCTCGATGGGATTCACCCCGCTCGAGGGTCTGCCAATGGGTACCCGCAGCGGTTCATTCGATCCCGAGATCATTTTCTTTCTTATGGGCCACGGCTATACGGCCGCGGCCATAAAAAGAATTATCAACAAGGAGTCGGGACTTCTGGGACTGAGCGGAATATCCAGCGATCATCGCGCCATCGCTGAGGCCATCCTTTCGGGAGACCCTAACGCCATCCGCGCCGAGAAGGTGCTGATCAACCGCATCGTCTGCACCATCGGCGCCTATGCCGCCGAGATGGGCGGACTCGACAGTATCGTCTTCACAGGGGGAATCGGAGAAAACTCGCCCTCTTTACGCAGGGACATTCTGCAAAACCTGAGCTTCCTCGGTATCGATTTCGATGACGAAAAGAACCGGGCACACGGCGCAATCCTCACCCGGCCCGGTAGCCGCGTGGTCGCCATGGTGGTCCCCACCAATGAGGAACTGCAGATAATGCGCGAGGTGCGCGAGGCGTTGGACGCATAGGGCCGACGCCTACTTCGCTGCGGTATTTCCCACGCCAAGGGTCTTCAGCCATTCCATCGTCCGCACAAAACCTTCGCCATAGGATACCTTCGGCTTCCATCCAAGCTCCCTGGCCGCCTTGTCGATCGAGAACTTGAAGCGCGAACCGAGGTTTTTCACCACGTAAGTGGTCAGGAGCGGCCGTTCCTTTTTACCCAGCGCCTTCCAGATCATCTCCATCGCGAAGGAGGCCGCGTAGGCGGCGAAATAGGGGATGTGCAGCGTTGTCGGTGGCGCACCCAGCGCCGTGGCGATCCCCTTGCAGAAGTTCTGCAGCGTATCGTACTCGCCGTCGTGGACAAGATAGCCGTTGCCGACCGCCCGCTCGTCGGTCGAGATGAGCATGAGGAGGTCCACGAGATTATCGATGTAGGCCGGCCATACGATGACGTCCTTTCTCCAAAACAACAGATCCCGCTTTACGATCGCCTCGGCGAGAGGATAGACGAAGGTCATGTCGCCGGGACCGAATACCCAGCACGGATAGACCATCGTCACCGGCAGGCCATGCTCCCGATGGAAACGCCAGGTGATCCGCTCCGCCTCGATCTTGGAATCAGGATAGGGCTCGCCCCACTTCCTGAGAGGAAATTTCTCGTCCATTATGTTCTTCTCATCGATACCAAAGACGTCGTTCGTGCTCATGTCGACGAACCGGTCTACGTTCGCCGCGAGCGCCGCCCGGCACATGTTCTCGGTCCCACCCACGGTCACCTCCCGAAAGAGGGCCTTTGGCGCCCAGTCGGTCACCACCGCGGCGCAGTGAAATACGATGTTCATTCCAGAGGAGGCGCGCTTTACCGAATCATACTCCCGCACATCGCCGCTTACGACCTGAACGCCCTTTTTTTTAGCCAACCGCTCCCCGCCCGGATCGCCGGGCAATACCATCGCCCGAACGCGGTTTCCCTTCTTCAGATTTGCCTCTAACAGATGCCCCCCGATGAATCCCGTCGCCCCGGTAATCAGTACGTTTTTCATAGATTTCCTCTCACCTGTATACAATTGCGATATCGCCACCCTCGGGACGGTTACATCCGCAACGCCCCAGGCATCCCGATAGAGGTTACCGCTTCACGTATAAAAATCAACCATATTCCTGCAGGTTCCGCTTCAGGCCGCGGATGCGATACGGCGTATTTTCATTTGACGCACTCCGCAATTTCGGTATCTCTGAATAATCGTCATTTTCGAAATGAAACCGGGGTCTGTCATGAAGGCTATTACCACAATCCGTAAGCTCATGGAAGGTTCGCCCGCCGTGATCGTCGCTCTGGGCGATTCGCTCACCCAGGGATGGCTGGTGAACAGGGGCTATCTCGTATTTCTATGCGAGATGATAAAAGAAAAGTATCCGCTGGCGCGGTTTGACATCATCAACCGGGGCATCCCCGGCGACACCGCCGAGGGCGGCCTCTTGCGCGTCCGCGAGGACGTGATCGACGAGGACCCGGACTGCGTCTTCATCCAGTTCGCGCTCAACGACGCCTTTATCGGCCATCCCGTCGAACGCTTTAAACGCAGCCTCCAGTCCATCATCGACCGCATCCGCGAAAACACCGATGCCGAAATCATCCTCCTTACCTCGGTCCACCTTGGCGAATCCCGCGACAATGCGATAGCGGCGCCTTTCTACGCGAAGATCGAGGAACTGGCGGCGGAAAACTCGCTTCCAATCGCAAGGGTGCATGAATACTGGCGAAGAAAAATCTTGGAGGGCGTCGATTTCCGCACGCTGGTACAGTTCGACCAGGTCCATCCGACCACGGAGGGATATCGCCTGATGGCGGAGGCGATAATGGATGTGTTCATCCAAAACTGAAAAGACGGCCTTTCGGCCGCCTTTTCAACGCATCCCCGAGGGGATTCGAACCCCTGTTGCCGGGATGAAAACCCGGTGTCCTAGACCCCTAGACGACGGGGACAAATGCTGAGGCACTATAAAAAATTGCGTCGATTGGTCAACAATATTTCGCAATTTTCTGTGAGTCGCCGGAGAATTGAACTCCGGACCCACTGCTTAAAAGGCAGTTGCTCTACCGACTGAGCTAGCGACTCAAAACGTACGGGCTTAGGGGTATTAAACGCCGGTTTTACTGTCAAATAAAAATTAGCACACAACCGTTAAAAAACAATATAATAACCGTGTTGCAAATCTCTGGCAGGCCGGTATTCCCCGGTCGCGCACCGGCTCGAATGTAAAATTTAATCGAGTACAAAGGTATTTTCTCTGTCGGGCCCCACGGAGACAATCGAAATCGGGATATCGAGTGTTTTCCGGATATAATCGACATACGCCCTGGCGTTCGAGGGCAGCGTCTCGAAACTGCGGCAGGCCGAAATGTCCTCGTCCCAGCCGTCAAGCTCCTCGTAAACCGGTCGAATCTTGTGGTTCATCGACGAGGGGAAGTATTCCAGTCGCTTTCCATCCATCTCGTATCCCACGGCGACCTTTATCTTTTTAAAGCCGCTTAATACATCTATCTTCGTAAGCGCAAGACTCGTAAGGCCGTTCACGCGCTTCGAATACCGCATGATCTCCATGTCGAACCAGCCGCAGCGACGGGGTCTGCCGGTTGTCGAGCCGAACTCACCGCCCTTCTCGCGAAGACGAGCGCCATCGTCGCCCTCGTCCTCCGTCGGAAACGGCCCCTCGCCGACGCGTGTCACGTAGGCCTTGGTGATACCGATTATTTTATCGATATTAAACGGCGAAAGGCCGGTGCCGGTAAGCGCCCCGCCGATCGTCGTGTTCGACGAAGTGACGAACGGGTAGGTGCCATGGTCTATATCGAGTGCCACTCCCTGCGCTCCCTCAAGTAGAATTTTCTTTTTCTGTTCAACGGCGCGGTGCAGGTAATTCTGGGTGTTGATGATATTTCCTTTCACGCGGTCCCTGAAATTCCGCACGGGTTCCAGTATCTCCGCGCTGTCGAACGGCCCGCGCCCGTGCATCTTTTCCAACAAGCTGTTTTTCATCGACAGGCCGCAGCCCAGCCGCTCCGCGAGATAATCGTCATCGAGGATATCGCCGACGCGTACGCCAAGACGAAGCGCCTTGTCCGAATACGCCGGGCCGATGCCCCGCTTCGTGGTGCCGATCCGGTTGGTGCGCGACTCCTCGACGAGTTCGTCGAAGAGCTTGTGGTAGGGCAGGATGAGGTGGGCCGCGTCCGAAATAAGGAGCCTGCTGCCGACCTCGATACCCTGCTCCTCGATGGCGTCGATCTCTTTAAGAAGCTGTTCGGGATCCAGCACCACGCCGTTGCCGATCACGCACACCTTGCCGGGATGCAGTATCCCCGAGGGGATCAGATGAAAGACATGCTTCACTCCGTTGGCCACGACCGTATGCCCGGCGTTCGCCCCGCCCTGGTAGCGCACGATGATATCCGCCCCGGCGGAGAAGTAATCGATCATCTTCGCCTTGCCCTCGTCGCCCCACTGTGTGCCAATGATCACCACGCAGCTCATATCCGTTCCTCGTTGAAGGGGAATCCGCTTTTTGTTTCAAGCGGAACCACCATAGAGTAAAACAATTTAATAACAAGCCTTTTTCACAGCAACCCCGAGGTCAACCACTATTTAACGCAAAGGCCCCCGGTCGGGGGCCTTTTGCTTTCATCAATAATAGGTTCGTGTCAGCGTCGCCGACCCTTGATCTCGTAGAGCTTGCGGTACAGCGGGTTCCCCTCCCCGTCGAAAATGAGAATGATGACGTTGTTGAAGAACACGTAGTCGACCCGATACGGGCTCAGGTGATAGGTGCGCACGACCAGCCTGTCCTTAAGCGTATAGGGCTTTCCGGTTGCAGGGTCGATGCCGGCCTTCGGATTTTTCGGGTGCTTCACCAGCATGGTTTTACCCTTCGCGTCAGGATTATCGTACTCGTAGTTCTTTATGTCGTCGGGATAGGGCACTAAATTTCGAATGCGCTCCCTTTCCGGGACAGGGAGCTCGAAGCTCGATTTGGTCTTCTCGACCTTTTCATACGTCGCCACGGTGAAGATGTACATGTCGAGCGGATCGTTCTGACGGCTCTTGAGGATGATCTCTACCTCGAGCAGTTCTCCCTTGCCGCCGGGATCAATACGTCTGTTAAAATAACAGTGTTCCACCTCGAACTTTCCGCTGTATTGCGCCTGTACCGGGATATTGGTGACGGATAGCGCGGATTTTTCTTTTTTATCGGGCGCGTCCTTAACCGGCCCGGACTGGGCGAAGAGCGCCAGGGGCATGATGACGAAAGCTGCGGCCAGCAATTTTTTCAGCATTGTCAACTCCGGAGAATAGTTGGATTCTCCTTCCTTATCGGTGCGGGAAAAGGCAAAATTTAGGAAATTACGCCTATAGCCCCATGAACCGCGCGATGATCATCTTCATGACCTCCGATGTGCCGGCGTATATGGTCTGGACGCGCGCGTCCACGTAAAAGCGCGCGACGAGGTACTCGGAGCAGTAGCCGTAGCCTCCGAAGATCTGCAGGCAGCGGTCCGCGACGCGCTTCGCCATCTCGGTCACCCACAGCTTGGCCATGCAGGTCTCGTTCATCACCGATTTGCCGGACATGTGCGCTCGGATGAGGTCGTCCACAAAACTCCTTCCGACCGCGACCTCGGCCGCGATCTCGGCGAGGACGAACTGCGTGTTCTGGAATTTTGAAAGGGGCTTGCCGAACAGTCTCCGCTCCTTCGCGTACTCCACGGTGATCTCCAGGCAGCGCTCGGCGGCCGCCTGCGCGCCCACTGCGCAGATGAGCCGCTCGGGCTGTAGCTTCTGCATGAGAAAGATGAAGCCCATCCCCACCTCTCCCAGAAGGTTCTCCTCGGGAATGGCGCAGTCGTCGAAAAAGAGCTCGGCCGTGTCCTGCGCCTTGAGGCCTATTTTTTTAATGGGCGCGCCGCGCGAAAAGCCTTCCGCGCCCCGCTCCACCACGAACAGGCTCATCGCCTGGTTCGCCGGCGTGTCGGCCGCGCCCGTACGCGCGGCAACCACGACAAGATCGGAAAGTATACCATTCGAGATAAAGGTCTTCTGGCCGTTCAGTATCCAGCGGCCGTTCTTTTTCACCGCGGTCGTTTTTATGGAAGCGAGGTCCGACCCGGCTTCGGGCTCGGTCATCGCGACGGCGAGGATGATGTCCCCCGAAACGCATCCGGGCAGCCACCTGGCCTTCTGTTCGCGCGTGCCGTACGAGTCGATGTACGGGGCCACGATGTCATTATGCAGCGGGACGAACAGGCTCCCCATGCCCGCACGCGCAAGCTCCTCCGTTATGATGACCGAGAACAGGTAATCCGCCCCGGAGCCGCCGTACTCCTCGGCCGCCCAGGGGCAGAGATAGCCGTTCTCCCCGAACCTTTTCCATATCCCGCGCGGGACGATCCCCTCATGCTCCCACTGCGCGTAGTTATCGCCGATCTCCACGGCGATGAACTTCCTCAGAGAATCCCGGAAAATGACATGCTCCTCGCTGATCGGCAGTGTGCGTTCCATTGTTACCCCTTTCTTGACGAATAAAAATCTTTACCGGATAACGCCGCGTCGCGCAGGATCCCGGCCGCCTTGAAGCGCTCTCCATGCGATGTGGCCAACTCGTCCATGCGTCCCAGTATCGCGCCCGCGCCCTCGGTGTCGATATGCCTGAAGGGGCCTCCCCGGAACGGCGGAAATCCAAGGCCCAGGATCGCCCCCGTGTCCCCGTCGCGCGGTGAGGCGATGATGCCCTCCTGCAGGCAGAGTAGCGCCTCGTTCACCATCATGAGGCTCACACGATCCTGAATCTCGCGCACACCGATTTCTTTGTGTGCAGCGGCGTTCAGAATGCCGAGAACATCCCGGTCGATCTGACGCATCCCCTTTTTCTTTTTGACGTCATAACGGTAAAAACCCTTTTTGTTTTTCTTGCCGTGATAGCCCTTTTCGTAGAGCAGCCCGAGCCCCGTTGACGGCCTTGCCCCTCGCGCCTCGAACATCGGCCCGAGGCCTATCGATACGTGCGCACCCACATCGATTCCCACTTCGTCAAGCAGGGCGATGGGACCAACGGGATACCCGAAGGCGAGCATCGCCCTGTCGATGGCGGACGGGTCCACCCCCTCTTCAATGAGCAGTACCGCCTCGTTCAGCATCGGCGCCAGTATCCGCGTCGTATAAAACCCCGGCCCGTCCTTAACCACGATGCAGGTCTTCCCCTGTCGAATGCCAAACTCGAGCGCTGTCGCCGTCACCCAGTCGGCCGTTTTATCGGTCGTGATGATCTCGAGAAGAGGCATTCGCTGCACGGGGCTGAAATAATGCATGCCGATAACGTTCTCAGGGCGCAGGCTCTCCGCCGCTATCTCGCGGATCGGCAGCGCCGAGGTGTTGGAAGCGAAAATCGTTTTTTCGCCGGTGGCGCGCTCCACATCGGCCAGTATCCGCCGCTTGAGATCGAGGCTCTCGAAGACCGCCTCGATGACGATGTCCGTTTCCCTGAACAGCGAATAATCATCGCAGGGAACCATCTTCCCATACAGCGTGTCGCGCTCGAAAGGCGTGATTCCTCCCGAGCGGGCGCGCTTCACCAGTCCCTTCCATACTTCGCGCATGCCGCGCGCGGCCGCATCGAGCGTGGTGTCCTTTACCAGCACCGTATCGCAGCGCTCGACCGAGACCGCGGCTATGCCGCTTCCCATCAAGCCCGCCCCCAGCACCGCGAGTTTCTTGACCTGTCGCGCGATGTCGCGCCGGGGGTTTTTTTTCGCCTCGGTCATCGCGAAGAAGAGCCCCATCAGCGACTTCGCATGCTGCGAGAGCACAAGCTCGGAAAACCGCCTGCAGTCGGCCTCTATACCGCGCAGCGCACCCTTCCTGTAGCCGTAGGCCACGGAATCGAGTATAGCCAGCGGCGCCGGATACAGTCCGTGCGTCTGCTTCATAACCATTTTCCTTGCCTGCGAGAAGACGATCCGGCGGCCGAACCATGTACCTTCAAGAAAAGCGGTGACAATCGAGCGTTTGCGTTTCCTTTTAATTTTTCCTTTTCGCTCGGTGAGCTCGCGCGCTTTCTGCACGGCGGCATCGCGGACCGCGTGGGGATAGACGATCTCGTCGATGAGGCCGAGTTTTTTCGCCTTTCGCGGGCGTATGTTCCTTGCCGTAAGGAGCAAAGGAAGCGCCTGGGTAAGACCGATGAGCCTTGGGAGCCTCTGTGTACCGCCCCCGGCGGGGAACAGCCCCAGTTGCACCTCGGGAAGGCCCATGACGGTCTTTGGCGAGTCCGTCGCCATCCGGTAATCCGCGGCAAGGCAGAACTCGACCCCTCCGCCCAGGCAGTTTCCGTTGATCCCCGCCACCACGGGAATGGACAGACGCTCGACCCGGTTGAGTATGCCGTTCGCCGTGCTGATATACTCGAATATCTCCTCCCGTGTGTTCTTCCCCTTGAGTTCGTCGATGTCGGCCCCCACAATAAAGTTGTCGTCCTTGCCGCTGACAACCGCCATCGCACGCACCGTAACGTCTTTTTCGACCGACTCTATCATCGTCTCTATCTCTCCAAGCAGCGCTGAGGAAACCTTGTTCACCTTGGTGCCGGGCGAATCGATGATCACCAGCACGATACCGTCGCGCGTCTTTTCTATTTTCAGATGGGAAAGCGACAGCCGGTCCACCGGGACATGACCACCCTCCCGCGCTTCTTTCGTTCCCGTTCCTGTAGTCCGTTCGTTGCTCATGATTATCCTCCTTTTCATCATCAGGCGGCGTTTTCAACCAGTATTGCGCTACCGATCGCGCCCGCCGCGCAGCCGGCGATGATTCCGAACCGCTGTCCGGTTTCCTGAAGCCGGTTGCAGCATGTGGTGAGCAGCCGCGCGCCGGTCGCCCCGAAGGGATGGCCGAGCGACAGCGACCCGCCGAACAGGTTCAGCCTGCTCCTGTCAACCATGCCGACCCTGGCCGGGTATCCGACCTTTTCACGCCCGAAGGAGTCGGACTCGAGACAGCGGATATTCGCTTCCATCTGCGCGGCGAAGGCCTCGTGTATCTCCAGCACCCCTATTTCCGAGAGCTCAAGGCCCGTTTTTTTCAGCAGCTTCGCAATGGAGAAAGCGGGCCCCAGCAGCAACTCATCCCACACGTCTTGAGCCGAATAAACATACGAACTGATATAGGCCTTCGGCTTCAGCCCCAGGGCCTTCGCCTTTTCCTCGCTTATCAACAGCACGGCGGCCGCTCCGTCGGTCAGAAACGAGGAATTGCCCGCGGTGACCGTTCCGTATTTTTTATAAAAAGCGGGCCTCAACTTATTGAGCCCGTCAAATGTCGCGTCCGCGCGGGGACCGTTGTCCGTGGTTATCGTTTTTTCGGTTCCCTGGACCACTACCGGCACGATCTCACTTTTCAAAGCGCCCGAGGCGATCGCCGCGACCGCCTGCCGGTGTGAGAACTCGGCGTAGTGGTCCTGCTCGTCCCGCGAGATCCCCAGCCGCTTCGCAAGCCGGTCGGCGTTGTGGCCCATCGAGAGGGCGGTTGAGTATTCGCCGATCGCCGGCCGCTGGGGAACGATAAAGTCCATCACCTTCATTCCCTTGAGAAGTTTGAGCTTTCCCGCAAGCGTCTTCGGCCTGCGGTACATCGTCAGGTCGAGGAGAAAGCGGCGGTATCGCTTGGAAATTTTAATATCGGGGTCCGAAAAGCTCTCGGTCCCTCCCGCAATCACAACGTCGGCGTTCCCGGTCGCTATCATGTCGGCCCCGGCGGTAATCGCGGCATTCGCCGATATGCAGGCCACGGTGACGGTGTATGCCGGAACATTTTCCGGAATCCCGGCGCCAAGCATGATCTCCCTGGCAACGTTGGTCGTCGCCACGTCCGATGCGACCGTTCCCATGATCACCTGGTCAATCGCTTTTTGATCGATTCCCGTCGCCGCGACCAGTCCCTTGACCGCGAACCTGCCCAGCTCCCACGCCATGAGATCGTAATATCCGGTCCCCGACCTGAGAAACGGCGTCCGACGTCCGTCTATCACGGCCACACGTCGCGCTTTTTCCGTACTCATCCCTCATTCCTCCGGATGCATGCGGTGCGAACCGCCGCGTTCCCGTGTTCCTCATGGAGCCGGCGAAATAGTGCATGCGCGTTAAATAGATTATTTTACTTGCAGCGGGGCGTTCCCCAGTCCCTTCGCCGTGAGACAAAGGTAATACAACCAGAGACACCCTGCGCCAATGTGTACATTTACTTTGTATGACAATATTACAAAGTAAGTCAAGCGGAAATACGGCTACACTGGGTTTTGCGGAAAAAATATTGGTATGTGGAAATGACGACATCATTTGAAATGCTGTTTACCCAAAACGCGAGGAAATAATAAGCCTGACGCTTGTCGAAGATGGGCCCCGTTGGACTCCGGGGAGGTTCATTTATTGCGGAGGCAAACGCTGCATGTTCCGGGCATTTTCTTATTACGACCTGGAAACCATCATCGGAAGCACTTCCCGCGGAAAGCCACACCCTGCCTCATCATTTCGTATGACTCCACTCATTCATATCCCAGGGCCCCGGGCTTTACAAAGACGCGAACCTCATCGCCCTCCGGTGCGTTATGGTATGTATACTTACAGGAAGCCGGGGTTGTTTGCCGACACCCTCCCCGTGCACGTGTTGATAAAGTACGAGGTGCTTACCCCGGTTGATTTCGTCCGATGTGTTCCCGTTTCACGGGAAAATGTACTTTACACCCCCATCCCCGGCTGGAACCCTTCCCCGCATGGAAAAGCCATCCAAATACGACGCGGTCGTCTTCGACCTCGACGGAACCCTGCTCGATACCCTTCAGGATATCGCCGATTCGGTTAACGCCGCGCTGGCCGAGGAGGGGCTTGCGCCCTATCCGGTGGACCGCTATCGCCTGATGGTCGGCAACGGCATGGACGTCCTCGTGGAACGGGCGATAGCCGGACGTCTTGACGCGGCCGGGGCGACCACACGCTGCCTGGATCGGGCCCGAGGCGAGTACGCGCGCCGGTACAACGCGACCACCCGCCCCTATGACGGAATACCCCCGCTCCTCGACGAGCTCGCCGCGCGCGGCCTGAAAATGGCCGTGCTTTCGAACAAGCCCGACGAGTACACTGGGAAAATTATTCGCGAATACCTGGACGGCTATTTCAAAATCGTCCGGGGGGCGCGCTCTGACCACCCCAAAAAGCCCGATCCTACACAGGCGCTCGAGATACTCGTCGCACTGGGCGTCGCGCCGGAGCGCTCCATCATGCTTGGCGACAGCGGGGGCGATATGGAGACGGCCCTCCGCGCCGGCATGTTCCCGGCGGGCGTTTTGTGGGGGTTCCGCGACGCCGATGAACTCCGCTCGTCCGGCGCCCGTGCGCTCATCAAACATCCAATGGATATCCTCGATCTTTTCTGATACGCCGGATTCGGCCGCGCATACCTAATTTCTATTGACTTCATGCCGCAACCGGAGCCATACTCGGGTGATCGGCCTGCCACCCCGGTAGCGTCCGCTCTACGGCGCCCGATTACACCCTGAATTCGCCGGGTCCCGGCGCGGTAACAGCGCGACGATGTTCGGTAACTTAATGGCGGTTGCGGGACTCAAAACGGGACCGCAGAGAGGTTGATCATGGAACATTCCGCTATTCGTGAAACAGTCTCACGGTTAAGGAAATTCTACGAAACGGGAACCACCCGCGATCCCGGTTTCCGGATCGACATGCTGAAAAATCTTGGCACGGCAATCCGCTCGGCCGAGGCCGACATTATGACGGCGCTTTGCACGGACCTCCGGAAACCGGAGTTCGAATCTTATGCCAGCGAAATCGGCATTCTGTACCCCGAGATCAAATACGCCGCCGGGAACCTTCGTAACTGGTCAAGGCCCGAGCGGGTCCCCACGCCGATCATCCACTTTCTCTCAAAGAGCGTCATCTACCGTGAACCCTACGGAACCGCGCTCATCATGAGCCCGTGGAACTACCCTTTTTACCTCACCATCGGCCCGCTCATCGCCTCAATGGCCGCCGGGAACTGCGCCCTTATCAAGCCGTCCGAGCTGTCACCGGCAACCTCGGATCTGATTGAAAGGCTGGTTACCAGTACCTTCGATCCCTCGTATATCGCGGTCGCGCAGGGCGGAGTCGAGACCGCCAGCGCGGTACTCGCCGAAAAATTCGACTTCATCTTTTACACCGGAAGCACCGCGGTCGGGCGCGTTGTGATGACCGCCGCCGCGAAGCACCTTACCCCGGTGGCGCTCGAGCTTGGCGGAAAAAGCCCCACCGTCGTTGAGGCGGACGCGCGGCTCGACTTTGCGGCCAAGCGAATAGCCTGGGGCAAGTTCTTCAACGCCGGCCAGACCTGCCTGGCGCCGGATTACCTGATGGTGCACCGCTCAGTGCGCGAGGAGTTCATCGGTCTTTTCATCAAGACCATCCGCGAATTTTTCGGCGACGATCCACGGCGGAGCCCGGACTACGCGCGCATCATCAACGAGCGGCACTTCGCCCGCGTCACCGCGCTCATGCGAGACGGCGACATCATCCACGGGGGCGGCACCTCTCCCGGCGAGCGCTATATCGAACCGACGCTTATCGCGAACGTACGCCCGGAGCACCGCATCATGCAGGAGGAGATATTCGGGCCGCTGTTTCCCATACTCGAATACGATTCCCCCGACGAGGTCGTCTCGCTCGTCAACTCCATGCCCCGCCCTCTGGCCATGTATTACTTTACCGGAAGGCCCGGCAAAGCGCATGCCCTCTTCGCGCGGGTTCAATCGGGAGGGGCCTGCCTGAACGACACGGTATCGCACGTTGGGAGCCATCACCTGCCTTTCGGCGGAATCGGAGAGAGCGGCATGGGAGCGTATCATGGCAGGTACGGCTTCGACACGTTCACTCACAGGCGCGGCGTCCTCGAACGGTCCAACCTGATCGACATGCCTCTTCGATACCCGCCCTACGGGAATAAGCTCTCTCTGCTAAAAAAGATTTTCAGGCTGCTCGGATAGGATTCACACTCCGCGCCGGAAAAATGTTTTGACTGCACCGGCGAGGCCGGGCGATGCTGACGACAGACAGAAACCAGGAAACCCTAATGATAAACGACGAAAGCTACACCGACGAATCGGCCATCGACATCGATTCCAACCTTTTCGAAAGCGATCTCATCGCGATCGACCATGTTCTGCCGTCGCAGCTCTATCTCATCCCGATCAGGTACCGGCCGATCTTTCCGGGGATCGTCACCCCCCTCATCATATCGCAGGGGCGATTTTCCGACGCGATAGACCGTGTGCTCGGCACGACGCGCACGGTGGGGCTTGTGCTCCTTAAAGACGACGACGTCGAGGACATCCAGATGGCCGACCTCTGCACGCTCGGAACCGCCGCGAAAATACTGAAGAAGATCAACCTCCCCGACGGTGGCATCAACGTCCTCATCAACAGCATCAAGCGCTTCAGCGTCAAGAACGTCATATCGGAAAAGCCCCACATCGTCGTCGATGTCGAGTATCTCGACGACGACATGCCCAAAAAAAACATGGAGATCAAGGCGCTCACCCGCGCGGTGCTCTCGCAGCTGAAAATGCTCTCGGAAAACAATCCCCTCTTCACCGAGGAGATGAAACTCACCATGGTGAACGTGGACGAGCCGGGAAAGATCGCCGACTTCGTCACCTCGATCCTGAACCTCGAGAAGAACGAGTACCAGGATGTTCTGGAAACGATCAACGTCAAGCGACGCCTCGAGCGCGTCCTGCGCCTTCTCCAGAAGGAGATGGAGGTGCTGTCCATCCAGCGAAAGATCCAGAACCAGATAAACGAGAAGATAGACAAGCAGCAGCGGGAGTTTTTCCTGCGCGAGCAGCTCAAGGCAATCCGCTCGGAGCTTGGCGCGGAGGACGACGAACGCTCCCGCGAGGCCAGGGAGTGGAAAAAGAAGGCCGAGGAAGCCGGCCTGAAGGGCGAGGCGAAGGAAAAGATCGACGAGGAGATGGAAAAGCTCTCGATGATGGACGCAAACTCAGCGGAGTACTCGGTAACGCGCAATTATATCGAAATCGTCCTTTCGCTTCCCTGGAGCAAGACAACCGTGGACTCGCTCGACATCAACCGCGCCGAGAAGATACTGAACCACGACCACTACGCGCTCGACGACGTGAAGAAGCGCATACTCGAATTCCTCGCCGTGCGCAAGCTAAAGCCCGACGCGCGCGGTTCGATCATCTGCCTGGTGGGCCCCCCCGGCGTCGGGAAAACCTCGCTCGGCAAGTCGATCGCGCGCGCGCTCAACAAGAAGTTTTTCCGCATGTCGCTCGGCGGGATGCGTGACGAGGCCGAGATAAAAGGGCACCGGCGCACCTATATCGGGGCCATGCCGGGAAAGATCATCCAGGGCATCAAGATCTGCAAGTCCCGCAATCCCGTCTTCATGCTCGACGAGATAGATAAACTCGGACAGAGCTTTCAGGGGGATCCGGCCTCGGCGCTCCTGGAGGTACTCGATCCCGAGCAGAACGTCGAGTTCCGCGACCATTACCTCGACGTGCCCTTCGATCTTTCGAGCGTGTTTTTCATCACCACGGCCAACACGCTCGACACCATCCCCCAGGTGCTCGTTGACCGCATGGAGACCATTCGCCTGTCAGGGTACATCACCGAGGAGAAATACGAAATCGCGCGCAGGTACCTCGTCCCCAAGCAGATAGAACGCCACGGCCTGCCGAAGGGCTCCATTAAAATCAACAAGAGCGGCTTTCTATATATCATCAACGCGTGGGCGCGGGAGGCCGGCGTTCGCAACCTCGAGCGGCAGATCGAACGCATCTGCCGCAAGACAGCCTCGACAACCGCCAGAACCGGGAAGGTCCCCCGGGCCGAACTGGGGAGCAAAGCCATACGGGAATACCTCGGGACGGAGATATACATCGACGACGAGATCACCGGAATGGACCGGCCTGGCATCGCGCTCGGACTGGCATGGACCGCGTACGGCGGGGCGACCCTCACTATCGAATCTATCGGCGTCGGCGCACAGAAGGGCGGCCTCATCAAACTCACCGGCCAGATGGGAGAGGTGATGGAAGAATCCGCGAACATCGCCTTCAGCTACGTTCAGCACCTCTTCGCCGGCAACGATGGGGCCGAAAAATTCTTCCGAAACAATATCGTGCATCTCCACATCCCGGCAGGCGCGACGCCCAAGGATGGCCCATCGGCCGGCATAACCATGGCCTGCTCCATGTATTCGCTCGCCACGGGTTTGACCATGCGAAAAAACCTCGCCATGACAGGCGAGCTCACGCTGAGCGGAAGGGTTTTTCCGGTCGGCGGAATCAAGGAAAAGGTCATCGCGGCGCGACGGGCGAAGCTGAAGGAAATCATCATCCCCGTACAGAACAAAAAAGACCTCGAGGAGATTCCCGAGTACGTAAAGAAAGGCTTGAAATTCCACGCGGTCGAGAGTATTACCGATGTAATTGGGATAGCCTTCAATAAACAGAAAAAAGGAGAGTCCGGCGATGGCGGTAAAAAACCTGATGGAAGACATCGTAACAAGCGTGGCGCGCGAGGTCCTCAAAAAGGATAACGATATACCCAAGGCCGAAATATACGAGCAGGACATCATCGCGTACGTCCTCAACCGCGTACCGGCGCGCTATATTACCAGCGAGCGCGGCATCATACACGGCAAGCTCGAATCGCGCTTCAAGTTCCAGCAGCGCACCGATATTCTCTTTCTCATCCAGGAAGCCATACAGAACATTCGCAACCGCCGCGCATCGAGCCCCTCAAGCGTCGAGGAACTGGCCGTTCGCGAGCGCATGCTCCCGCACATCATGGGGGAGGCCCTCGAGGAAACCACCTTTTCGATAATACCCGGCGTCGATGTCACGCTTCTGTACAAGGGCAAACCCGCCGCGATGATCGACGAAAGCTGGACGAATCCCTACACCACGAACAAGGCGACCAAAGGCTATTTCCACTTTTGGCCCTCGTACATCGAGAAGCAAATGGACGAGAAAAAGGACATTCCGTTTACAATAACCTTTGCCCACAAGAAATTCGCCTCAAAGCAGATTGAGCTTTCGCTCCGCGTCCCGGACACTATCAATCTCTACGAGTCACGCATCATCCCGATCACACTGATGCAGATCAAGGATGGCGTGGATATTTCCTTCCTGTACGAATAGGCGGCTGAATCGATGAACCGACCGATACTCGCTCTTCCCCTTGTCCTGTTTCTCGTCGCGTTTCCCTCCGCGGGGAGCGCCCAGGTAAGGGGCACCGCGATGGGCAACCTCGTGACCGTGATCTCCGACGGACCGTTCGACACCGCCCGCAACCCCGCCCTGCTCGCCCTGCAGCCGGCCGACCACGCGGCCGCCGCCTTCGTCCGCTACCGGGCGGTGGACGATTCCGACATCGATTATAATTCATCATTACCAATCAGCGTCGGCGAGCCGTCAACATTCAATGCCGGCGGCGTGGTTTCGTATTCGATGAAGCTTTCAGGTTCCGTGCTGGGGTTTGTCTTCGGAGAGATGGCGGGAGACCTTGTTTCCTATAGAGAATCGAGAAATACATTCTATGCCATAACCGAAGAAATTGAAAAGGAAAAGATATTCGAGGTCAACCCGTCGCTGGCCGTGGCGCTTGCCCTTCCGCTCACCGACGGCTCCTCAATCGGGTTCCAGCTTATAACGGCCGTCGGGTACAAGCGCGCGGACAAAACAAAGGACTACTTGAGCGGCCCAATAATCGCCAGCCTCGATACTCAGAAAACCGACCAGTCACTCTCGGCACGTGCAGGTTTCGGGTATTCATTGCGGACGCCCAAAACACAGGCTGGTTTTTTGCTGCGTTCGGGCACGATAACCCTGAGGAAGCAGGAGCTCGAGTACAATCACGTCGAATATGATCTCGCGGCTCCGGAAATCAGCGGCTCGAACAGCACCCCGTATAAAGCTTATTACACCGAAAGCCCCCAGTTCGTCGTCGGCGGCTATCACCGCCTCTCGCCGCTCGTCGGTTTTGCGCTCGAGGCGGCCTATATGCTTTCAAACACATCGTACAACAGGGAGCGCGATCTCACAACGAGCGTGTTGGACGGCGGCAGTGATTCCATCACCCCGTTCAGCCGCAATTTCACCATCACCACCGACGCGTCGATGCAGTTCAAGGGCGGAATCGAATTCAATGTGATGGAAGGGCTCGCCTTCACCTTCGGCACCGGATACGACTACCGGGAATCCTCACAGGAGAGCGAGACCATCGGACGCGTCAGCATTCGTTCGAAGATGGAGATACTCTACGCGACGCTGGGGGCGCACTATTCACTGAATCAGGCCACCGGCATTTCGGTACTCGTCTCCGGCGGACGCTTAAAAATGGACGCGAAGCTCGAACAGGAAAGCCTGTATTCGATCGATATCGACAGCACGATCATGATCGTCGACGCCGGTATCGCCATCACCACGCGATACTGATACGGGCCCTCAGCACATCACCTCGCTCAGAAACCTCTCCACGCGCCGGAATACTCTCTGCGAGCCCTCGCCGTTCACTATGCCGTGCCGTTCGGCATAGAGCCTGCAGAGCTCCTTGTCGGTGCCCCCGATCAGATCGAAGATCTCGATACCGCTCGCCGGGTTCACCACCGGGTCCTTCGATCCCTGCACGATGAGCGCGGGAACATGAAGGTTTTTCAGCCGTTTCTCGACGACATCCATGAATTTTTCGAGCTCGGCGACCCCGCTTATCGGGTTTCGGAAATAGTTTATATGGCGGTTCTCCGGTTCGTTCTTCACGTACTCCATCTTTCCCCGGCCAACGCGCAGTTTATTCAGAAAGCTGTTCCACAGCACCACCGTCGAGGCCAGGCGCGAACCGATGTTGTTGACCTTGAGCGGAGCGTTGATCGAAACAACACCCCTGAATGCATCCGGCCTGTTGATCGCCTGGAAGAGCGCCACGCCCGCCCCGGTCGAGAATCCCGCCACCGCTATTTTTTTTACGGTGTTTTTCAGCACGATCAGGCCGCGATTCGCCGACTCGTACCATTCTTCCCACTTCCTCGAGGCGAGGTCCTCGGGGGCGGTGCCATGGCCCCGCAGACGCACGCCGTACACCGTGTATCCCGCCCGGTACAGGTACTCGCCGAGCGCGCGGACCTCCTCGGGCGCCGCCATATAGCCGTGGATGAGAAGAATGCCCCTGCGGCCGAAAAACCGTTTTAAAAAAAACGGCCTGCCGATGTTCCGGGGCTTGCTCTCGCCGTCGAGGTAATATTTTTCGTAATCGCTTTCGAAAACGTCTCGGTCCAGCTCGAGAAACCGCTTCCTGATTTTTCTACGGACCAGGCACGACGGAAGTCTCATAACCGAATCGAGGGCCGAGGCGACGGCCCCAAGCGGTTCGATCTCGTTTTTAAGCACCTCGACGATATTGTCCCGGCGTATGTCGTGGAACTCGTACGGCCGCGAGAAGCGCTCGCGGTTTTTATAGATGGCCTTCCCGTCCTCGACAACAAGCCCGTCCGATTTCGCCGCGTCCATAAAGCTCTCGAAGCGCCCGTGCGCATCTCCCGTAAGGAGGTAGCGCTGTTTGAGTGAAAGCGAGGTGTGCGCCGATTGCATCGGATGTCCCTGCACCCGGTCGATCGCCAGAAACGCCCGATTCTTGAAATCCTGCACGTCGATCCGCTTTCTCCTGTATTTCTCGAGAAGGTAGGCGAAGACGTGGTCGTGGTTAACCGTGGTCATACCGTATATCGACTCCATATAGCGCTGCATAAGCGCGAGCGCCTCCCGCCCGAATTGGAGTGCGCTCTTCGTCTCCTCCCCGGAAATATAGAGCGCGTGGTCATGCACCCGTCGGTCGTACCTTCTTCCCGACAGGTACGCGCCCGGGGCTATGGGCGGCCCGAAGTTGATGTCGATATCGACCCCCTCGCTGAGCATCGTCCCTTCAACTTCAAGCTCCTCCTCTATACGGTCGGGGAGTTTTTCCACGAAAAGGTGGGCCAGCCTGTTGACGATGTTGTTCCGGGCGCGTATCGGGAAATAAGTGATATTGACGGGTATTATAACGCTTTCGATTTGCGCGCTCTCGACCGCCTTTTCGCGCGAAGCTATTTCGAAATGCGCCATGTATTCATTCACGCCCTCGGTGTAACCGGTTTCGAGAAAATGCCTGAGCTTCGCCCGATAGAACTCGGCCCGCAGCGCCAGAAGTCCCGCGCCCGTGTGCGGCGGGCGGCGGATCCCCGCGTTGTAGATCATGAACTTGCCGCGCTCGACGAGCTTTTTGTCCTTTACCATCTGGCCTTCGGGGAAGATCATACACGAGTGGTCCCCCCGAAGCAGCCCGCCTATCATCTTCCGGTCGCGTTCGGGGTCGCGCGTCGAAATCGCCCCGAGCTTCTCGAGGTATTTTCCGAAGCCGCCGCTGAAAAAGTCAACGTGGGCAAGTGCGAACAGGTCCATCCCAGCCGCCTTTTCGATGATGTACGGAAGAAAAAAGGTCTCCATCCGCGTGAAATGGTTCACGACGTACACCGCCGGTCCGGCGGGCAGGTTCTCATCCCCGTGAGTGCGGATATCGGCATTGGTCGCCTTGATCAGGGCCTGCAGCGCGAGCTTGGTTACTCCCTTTACAAAACCAGAGGTCTTCTTCATCCCGCCATCCTCATTCCGTAATCAACTGTGCTTTGACATAACCGGGCGATACCCCCGCCCTCTCTGCGCCCGCGGGGCAACGGCACCAAATTTAATGCCTGCCCGCCAGGTAGTCGGCGATGATCTCGCCGTGGTCGAACGCCATGTCGGCCGGCATTTCACCGGGAGAAAACACCGCCGCCTCGGCCGCGTCATCGGCCCCGGCGGGCGTTCCCGTTGCGCGCGCGACAAACACGGTGCTGATGGTATGCCCCCGCGGGTCGCGCCGCGGGTCCGAATAGGTGTGGAACTGGCGCACCAGCTCCACTCGGAGCGAAGTCTCCTCAAGCGCCTCCCGTACCGCCGCCGCCTCGAGCGATTCACCGTAATCGACGAAGCCCCCCGGCAGCGCCCATCCGTACGGAGGGTTTTTGCGGCGGATCAGCACAATCCCCCTTCCCCCGTCCGGGCGCCCTGTTTCGATGATTAGATCGACCGTCGGCACCGGGTTACGATACGCGTTTGCCATACTTTACGCGCTCCTCCTGTCGAAATAACGCGTCAGCGTCACCTCCCGGCCATCCTCGTTGAAGGAAACATGAAAAACATTCCGCACGAGATGAAGCCCCACACCGTGAAAATTCTCAAGCAGTTGCTCTCCGATACTAACCGGGACATCGCCGAGATATTTCCTCCAGTCGAAACCACGCCCTTCGTCGCGGACGGTGTACACAACCTTGTTTTCGTCGAGCACGTAGGACACATGTACCTTCCTGTTTTTCAGCAAATCCCGGTCCGACTCGGTGATTACGACGTCCCAGTAATTTCCCTTTCTCTTTTTCAATTCCGTCTTTCTATCGAAATCTATTTCAAGGTTCCCATGCTCCACGGCATTGATAAGGACCTCCTGCAGAGCCATCTGCACCAGGTAAACCTGGCCACGGTTCAGGTATCGCTGAAGGTTACGCGTAAGCCGGTATGACAGGCTGTACAGCAGCGTTAGGTTGTTGTCCATTACATAGTGGCTCGTTTCGCGTTCCAGGAACAGACTTGTCAGGTTATCGTCCGACACCTGGCGGCCCGTTACCAGTATGTTCTGGAGTTCTCCTTCCTTCAAAATGGGAATCATGCGAAAGCTTACGGTGCGTATCTCCCCGCTGGAACAGTCCCGCAGCGGGCAGGTGAAATCGGCCTCGTTTCCCCAGAACACGTCCCTGAAGCGGTCGAGCAGGATGTATCCGAGGTGTGAGTCCTTTTCGAAAAAACTCCGGTCGAGTATCTGCCGCAGGGGCTTTCCGACGAGCTCTCCTTTCGGAACGCCGACGAGATTGTCGAAGTTCCGGTTGAACGCGACGATCTGGCCGAACATGTTGAGCACCACGAAGATCTCGTCGGTATACTCCATCATCAGATTTTTCCACCTGATCTCATAGCTCAGGTCCTCGATCGAGGCCCGCATTTCGCCGGCCTTTTTCCGGTAAATCCAGATCGCCACGGGTGATACGACCGAAAGAATGACCCACAGCAGCACCACTTCATTAAAAGAAGGGAGCCGGCGAAAAAGCACCAGCGAGGACGCGAGCCAAATCAGGGGAAGCACGACGACATTGGTCGCCAGGAAAAGGGCGAGACCGCCGGTCAAGGCCATCGTGCCCGCCTTTCCGAAACACGTGGAGAGTACACGGGCCCGCAACGAGGGGGGGCGTGCTCTTTTATAATTATTTTCCGATATCAAGAATTACTTCCTTTCAGCCACCGCCTGCCCCAGTGAGACCCGAAAATCCAAAATAAATCAAGCAGATTTGTCCCGGCGAGCGCATATAACGCCATAAACCAACTCGCCGCCAAATGAAGGCTTCCGATGGCTTATGCCGCATGCCGGGCGGGTTTACCGCCTCAGTCCCTAATCCGAAATCCATCCCGCTCCCCCGCCGCGGAAGAGAGGGCGGGCGGCGCTTTCCATTCAGTTTCATTACCCATGGTAATTGTTCTTGAAAAATTCGATAAGCCGCTTTATAGCTTTTACATTGTAAAAGGATCCCCCCGGCAGGTACCGAGGCGGTAAATGGACAAAGAACATCTTGCGCTGATGATCTTCGATCGAATCGACAAGTTCGGCGGCAGGACGGCGATGCGCTACCGTTCACCATCGGGCTTGAAGGACATCACCTGGTATAGCCTGGGCGAACAGATCATGAGTATCGCCAAGGCCCTGATAGAGTCGGGCATCAACGAGGGCGACCGGATCGGAATTTACGCGCCGAACTGCCCCGAATGGCACCTCGCCGATTTCGCGATCGCCGCAGTCGGCGCCGTTTCCGTCCCCGTTTTCAGCGGCCATTCGACGGAACAGCTCGAGTATATCGTCAACAGCGCCGGCATCAAGCTCCTCTTCGTTGGAGACGAGGAACGATACAACAGGGCGATGACCTTCTACCTCTCGTCGGATTACCTGCAGCGAGTCATCATTTTCAGCCGGCTCGCCGCGCACACCGCCGTGGCGCAAAACCAGTCGCTTGCGGATTTCCTCGAAATGGGCCGAAAATCAAAGCGGGAGAAAGACGTCCGTAACCGTCTTTCGCATGCCTCGAGCGACGATTACGCCAGCATCATCTATACGCCGGGCACCATGGGCGAGCCGAAGGGGGTAATCCTCACTCACGCCAACTTCTTCCATCAGGTCAAGTCACTCGCGAAGCTCTTTCCCCTGATGGAAACGGATACTTCTCTCTGTTACCTCCCGCTCAGCCGCGCGCTCGAGCGTACGTGGTCGTATTTCATTCTGAGCCGCGGCGCTGTCAACTGCTACTGCGACGACCATCGCATGGCATGGGAGTACATGCTCGATGTCCAGCCTACCTGTATGGCCGCGCCCCCGTCATTTTACCAGAAGCTCTACGCCTCCATACAGGAGAGCATGGCCGCGGATTCACCCCTGCGGCAGGCGATGAGCCGCTGGGCAATCGACACCGGAGCAGTCCTGGCGCGCTACATGCTCGAAATGCGGCCGTATACGCGCGGATTGCGCCTCCGCCACCGGCTGACCGCACTCATCCTCCGGGAGAAAATACTGCGCTTTGTAGGAAGGCGCGTACGCTTCCTGATCTGTGGCGGCGTGGCTCTTCCCCGGAAGATCGAGGAGCTTTTTTACGCGGCCGGTGTCCAGATATACCAGGGCTACGGCCTTACGGAATCGGCTTCATTTGTCGCGATCAACTCGCCGGGGAATTTCATGTTTGGCACCGCCGGCAAACCGCTCGACCAGTGTGAGGTCCGGATATCCGATCAGGGGGAGATCCTTGCGCGCGGGCCCAACATAATGGCCGGTTACTACAAGGTTAGAGGCGACACCTTTGACGCTTTCGACGAGGAACGGTGGCTGCGGACGGGAGACCTGGGCGTTTTCGAGAACGGCTTCCTGCGCTATTTCGGCCGAAAAACTGCTTGAAAAATCTCATTCCCTCTCCAAGCATGCCTTTTCCCGTGACGTCGGTTGAAAGAGCGGTATACTCGTCGTATCCTGAAGCCGGACGTTCCCGTCTATAAAATAATCGGGGAAAAGGAATCGGAGGTGCGCACCCGGTCCGGCGTACGGCAGACAATCCCCGCGCGAATACGACCCTGCGGACCGGAAAAGTATCATACTGATTGAGCGATGAAATCAAAAGCTGACAAAAACGGAATCATCATCTACGACACCACCCTCAGGGACGGTGCGCAGACCTTCGGCATCTCGTTCTCCCTGCACGACAAGATCCGTATAGCCCGCGAAATCGACCGCATCGGGATCGATTACATCGAAGGCGGATGGCCTGGTTCAAATCCCAAGGACGACATCTTTTTTTCGGAAATTCGAAAGACCGATATCGGCCACGCCAGGATTGCCGCATTCGGCTCGACCATCCGTCCGCGCACAAAGGCAAAGGACGACCGGCTTCTGCAGGCGCTGGCAGGGTCGGGAGCCGATACCATCACCATCGTCGCGAAGACCTGGGACTTCCACGTCACCGGCGCGCTCGGCATCACCTTGGAGGAGAATCTCGCGCTCATCAACGACACGGTGGCCTATCTGAAAGACCTTGGCTTCGAGGTCTTTCTCGACGCCGAGCATTTTTTCGACGGCCACCGGGCCAATCCCGGTTTCGCACTTTCGGCCATCGCGAAGGCCGAAGAGGCGGGCGCCGACATGCTCGTACTCTGCGACACCAACGGCGGCACGCTCCCCCACGAGATCGAGGCGGTGACGCGGGCCGTCGTTCAGTCGGTAAAGTCGCCCGTCGGCGTCCATTTCCATAACGATGCCGGGGTCGCCGTCGCCAACTCCATCGCGGCCGTGATGTCCGGCGCCCGATCGGTGCAGGGCACCATAAACGGATACGGAGAGCGCTGCGGCAACTGCGACCTGACATCCTTCATCCCCAACCTGGTGCTCAAGATGGGCCGCACCTGCGCCGCCGCGTCCTCGCTCGCTCACCTCACCGAGGTGAGCCGATATGTCAGCGAGATCGCCAATCTCGCGCACAACGAGCGCGCCCCCTATGTCGGCGACAACGCCTTCGCCCACAAGGGCGGCATACACGTTTCGGCCCTGAAAAAAGACGCCTCGACTTACGAGCACCTCGATCCCGCGCTGGTCGGCAACAGGAGGAAGGTGCTGGTGTCCGAGCTCGCTGGAAAGAGCAACATCGAATTCAAGGCGAAGGAGCTGGGTATAGAACTCAAAGAGGGCCTGGCGCTTCCGGCAAAAATCCTCAGGCAGATCAAGACCCTCGAAGACCAGGGGTTCCAGTTCGAGGCCGCCGAGGGCTCGTTCGAGCTCATCATCCGCAAGGCCACCGGCGAATACATCCCGTTTTTCAACCTCAGGGGCTTTCGGGTAATCACCGAAAAGGACGAGAATAACGTGCTGACCTGCGAGGCGACCATCAAGGTCGAGGTGGAGGGCACCGTCGAACACACGGCGGCCAACGGCGTCGGTCCGGTCGAGGCGCTTGACAACGCCCTTCGCAAGGCGCTCGAGAAGTTCTACCCGGAGATCGCGGAGATACAGCTCACCGACTACAAGGTGCGAGTCCTCGACGAAAAGGCCGGCACCGGCGCCCAGGTGCGGGTGCTCATCGACCAGAAGCGCCGCGCCTCCCACTGGGGCACGGTCGGCGTTTCGCAAAACATCATCGAGGCGTCGTGGCAGGCGCTCGTGGACGGCATCGAATACATGCTCTATAAAAAGAAAATGACCGGCGAACGGAAAACCGGCGATGGATGACCGTCCCGTGGGTATATTCGACTCCGGGGTCGGGGGGCTGACCGTCTGCAAGGCGATAAGGGATCTCCTGCCGTCGGAGAACATCGTCTATTTCGGCGACACCCTGCGCTTCCCGTACGGCACCCGCTCGATCGACACCGTAATCCGCTACTCCCGCGAGATTACGGATTACCTGGTATCGCGCGGCGTCAAAATCATCGTCGTCGCCTGCAACACCTCCTCGGCCGCGGCGCTGGAGACCTTGAAGAATGAATTTCCCCTGCCCGTCATCGGCGTCATAGAGGCCGGGGCACGCGCCGCGTGCGCCCGCGCGTGCGGGGGGACCGTCGGCATCATTGGAACGCGCGCCACGGTGAACAGCGGCTCGTACGTACGCGAGATACAAAAGCTTTCCCCCGGCATGAAGGTCGTCCAGCAGCACGCGACCCTCTTCGTATCGCTCACCGAAGAGGGATGGATAGATGACGAGATCACCCGTCTCGCCGCCAGACGCTACCTGCAGGAGATGTACGACGGTGGTGTCCGCAACCTCATCCTGGGATGCACGCATTTTCCGCTTCTGAAAAAGGCCATCACCGACGTTTTTCCCGGCATGGATCTCATCGATACGGGCGTCGAGATCGCCCGCGAGGTAAGCGCCATCCTGAAGGAAAAAAGCCTTGAAAATCGGGAAGGCCGCGGTGATATTGAGTTGTACGCCTCGGACCTTACCGACACCATTCAGCGGCTCAAGTCCGTGTTTTTCGGTGACAACGGTTCAGAGATAAAAAAACTGGTGATTCCCGGCTGAAGGCAATGAAAATAACGAAGCATATCGCTCTCTTCGCGCTCATCGTATTCGCCTCGACCCCCGCTTCCTATTCGTGGGAGCCCTTCGACAGGGTCATCGCCGTCGTCAACGACAGGCCCATCGTCGAAAGCGAGGTGGCGGGCAGGCTAATTCGCCTTCAACAGAAAAAGAACGTTCCGCGAAACCGGCTCGCCTACGAGAGGAGCAGGCTGCTCGACCGGTTCATCGAGGACTCCATAGTTCTCCAGGAGGCCGAACAGCAGTCCATCGTCGTCAGCGACGAGAAGGTGACCAATCATATTAAAAAACTCATGGGCCGCATGAACATTGCCTCGATGGACGATTTCAAGAAGCGTGTTGAAAAGGTCGAGAACGTCCCTTTCGACGAATACAGGGAGGATGTCCGCAAATCCCTCATCACCGAACAGGTTATGTCGCTGGCCATCGGAGTGACTCCCCCCTCCCGCAGGGAGGCCATGGACTGGTACAACGCCAATAGGGTCAAACTCGGCTTCGAAGTCAACGTGAAACATATTCTCATTCGGCCCAAAAACGCCTCGCTCGGAGAGGAAAAGCGCGTGATCGCCGAGATCAACGCGCTTCGCCAGCGCATTGCCCGCGGCGAATCCTTCGAACAGCTTGCCGCCGCGCACTCCGAGGACCCGGGTACCTCCCGGAAGGGAGGAGCGATCGGGTGGATGTCGCTTGCGGAACTCGACCCCTATTTCGCCAACCAGGTTTTCCAGATGAAGGACGGCCAGCTCTCGGGCGCCATCAAATCCGGTTTCGGATACCACCTGGTCAAATTCCTGGGCAAGAGGCCCGTAACCTTCGACTCGGTCGAGGACAGGATCGTCAGCATGCTTTTTCAGCAGAAGCTCGACGAGCAGTTCGCAAAATGGGTGGTGCAGCGCCGCAGGGAATCCGAGGTTCGAATCTACATGGAAGACTACGTAAAGGCGTAGGAGGCCGCGTTGAAAGTCGATGCCCTGCTGTACATAGAAGACGGCCTCGCCGACGCCGACCTTGCCGTGGCCGGGGAATTCGTCCCCGACACGCTGCGGAACGCGCTTCTTACACTTGGCGTATTCGCCGCAGTCCACGTAACCGCGCCCGCGTCGTATTCCGGCGCTCTTGCCGGCACGCCCGGCTTCAGCGTCAGGAGCGACCGCGACGACGTCGCCTTCTGGAAACGCCTCTTCGCCGAAACCGGGGCGGACCATATCGCGCTCGTTTACGCCGACTCGCCGTTACTCGATCCCGAAATCATACGGGACATGCTCGGCGTTCACCTTCGCTATCTGGCCGAGTTCACCTATTCCGAGAACCTCCCGCGCGGATACTCCTGTGAGATCATCTCGCACGAGCTCGTCAAATCGGTGCCGGAATCCGACGGCACCATGCTTCCGCTCTCCGAGGTCGTCCGCTCGAATATCAACCAGTTCGACGTGGAGCTCTATTATCGCGATCCCGACATCAGGGAAAAACGCCTCTCATTCCGCTCGGGCGACCGGCGCGAACGGCGCATCATTGAAAATATCCTCTCCATCACAGGCAAAAAGCCCTCCTATGCGGAGATCGGGGACATAATCACCGCGAACCCTCAGGCGCTTCACGTCGGACCGTCATATCTCGAAATAGAGCTGACCGGGCGGTGCGATCTCGACTGCGTATTCTGCTTTCGGAAAAAGCTCTCCGCCGAGCGCGGGGATATGCAGACAAGTGTTTTTGAGCGGCTTATCGAGGGGCTTGCATCCTTCGGCCTCCCTTACTCACTCTGTTTCGGGGGTTCCGGAGAGCCGCTCATGCACGGATCGTTCTTCGAGCTTACATCGCGCGCCCTGTGCGAACCGCTCCTTAAAAATCTCATCCTCGAGACAAACGGTCTTCTCGCCGGGGAGAACTTCGCCTCCTTCGTCCGATCGGCCGGCGACGGGAGGCTCCGCGTTATCGTCAACCTGAACGCGATCGACCCGGCGACCTACGCGGCGCTCCACGGGGCGGATCACTTCGAGCGGGTGCACCGCAACGTACTCGCGCTCAGGGAGGCCCTGCCCGCGAAAGAAAGCCTCTATGTGCAGATACTTAAAATCAATGAAACCGAGCCCTTCCTGGACCGCTATTACGACGCCTGGGAAAAGAACGGCGTTGCGATCATCCTACAGAAGCAAAACACCTATCTCGGTATGATCCAGGACCGTCGCTACAGCGACCTCTCTCCGCTCGAGCGGATTCCCTGCTGGCACCTTCAGCGAGACTGCTACGTCCTCTCAAGCGGCGCCGTCGCCTTCTGCAGGCAGGACGTCGACGGCGCTTCAGCACGCGGCACGCTCGCGAACGAGACGCTCCAGGCCGTCTGGGAAAAGTCGCGGGAATCGTTCGTGCGTGACTATAAGGGCGAACTGTCCTCCCGGCCCGATTGCCGCTCCTGCGACGAGTGGTATACCTTCAACCTCTAATTTAAGCCCACAGGAAAAACAAAATGGTTGTAAATGGAGTCGTAAACGGCAGAAAGCTCAAACCGCGCGTTACCGCGGTAATTCAGGCGCGCATGCGGTCAAAGCGCCTTCCCGGAAAGGCGATGCTCGAGCTGGCCGGCAGCCCGATGCTCGCCCATGTCATCGACCGGGCCCAGCGCATCGAGGGCGTCGAGGGCGTCGTCGTGGCCACCAGTATCGGCGAGGAGAACGCGCCCATCATTGAGCTCGCCCGGTCGATGAGCGCGGGCGTCTTCGTGGGATCGATCGACAACGTGCTTGAACGCTATTACCTCTCGGCCCTCGAATTCGGCGGGGACTACATCGTGCGCGTAACCGGTGACAACCCGTTCACCGACCCCGAATATGCATCAATGGCCGTCGAGATAGCGCTCGAATCGACCGCGGACCTCTGCTCTCTCTCCAATTTGCCGCTGGGCACCGCAGTAGAGATCATCAAACGCGAGGCCCTCGAGGAGGCCTATAAGCAGAACAGCAAGGCTTATCACCGCGAACATGTAACCCCGTATATAAAGGAGCACCCCGAGCTCTTTCGTATAGAACGGCCCGCGGCCAACCTCAGGAATCCCCATCCCGACCTGCGCCTCACGGTCGACACCGAAGAGGACTTTCGACTTGCGGCTACGCTCTATGAAAACCTGTATCATGGGGAAGTGTTCCCGCTTGCGGACGTCATACAGTACGTAAAAAAACACCCCGAAATAATTTCGCTTAACGCCGGGATCGGCCAGCGCTCCATGCGGCACGCGGAGAGCGGGAATGCCTGAACCGCTGATCGCCATCCTCACCGGATGGGACGGCGCTCTCGGCCGCGGCCACGTCCAGCGGATGGCATCGCTTCTCAGCCATTTAAACGTTGATACCGGCATGCGTGCGACGCTTCTGGCCGACACCTGTCCCGATTTTTTCCCCGACGAACTGCGCCGTCACGTTCGGACCGGGCCGGATGGCCGCGTTTCGCTCTTCGTTCGCGACAGGCGCGATTCGACCATCGAGGAGATTCGCCGCTTACAAAAATCGGCCCCTGTGCTCTGCGTCGACGACCTGGGTCCGGGGCGCGAGGCCGCCGACTACGCCGTCGACCTGCTGCCCAATCCGTCTTCGAACGCGCCGCCCCATCAATCTGACCGAGGGCTCTTCCTTTACGGGTACGGCTTCCTTTCCGCGCTCGAAAAGCTCGGAGACGCCGTCATGGAAAAGAACATCGACTACACCCTTTACGCCGGGGCCTTTCCGGCCGACGAGTACGTGAACTTCCTCGTTTCGCTTCTCCCTCCGGACGCCCGATTCGCCGTGTTCCGGGGAACGGGGTCGTTCATTCGCGACGGATCAACTACGAAGTCGGTCGGACAGGATGACTACGCCCGTCTCCTCCTCTCGTCCAGGGTGTTTATTTCGCACTTCGGCATCGCCCTCTACGAGGCCCGCGCGGCCTCATGCCGCCTGGTCGCTATCAACCCCTCGGAATACCATTCCCGCCTGTGCGATATCGCTCCCTCCGATCTCGGCATCCGGAACCTCGGAACGCGCGGCACACTGGATGCCGGATCGGCCGCCGAGGCAATCCGAGATTTCGCCTTCGCCCCGCACGGTATGAAGTTCTCCGCGGCGGACGTACACGCGGCCGCTCGAGAAAATCTTGACAGGTTCTCCGGGCTGCTCAGAAATATGGTCTAAGGAGCGGCCACGGGGGAGCGGACAACTCCAGCGCACTCTTATCCGGCCGACTGACCGAGCATCAGCACGACAGGAGCGGGCACATGGGCGACAACGTCGTTTACAAGATATTGAAAGACCACCTCCTCGAGGGCCGGCTCGTCCCGGGAAGTGAGATCGCCATCCGGATCGACCAGACACTCACCCAGGACGCCACGGGCACCATGGCGTATCTGCAGTTCGAAGCCATGGGCATACCCCGCGTGCGGACCGAGATCTCGGTCTCCTATGTCGACCACAACACCCTTCAGACCGGTTTCGAGAACTCCGACGACCACCGCTATCTCCAGACCATGAACGCGAACTATGGCATCCATTATTCGCGCGCCGGAAACGGCATCTGCCACCAGGTGCATCTCGAGCGTTTCGGGAGGCCCGGGGCCACCCTCCTGGGATCGGATTCGCACACACCCACGGGCGGCGGGATCGGCATGATCGCCATCGGCGCGGGTGGCCTCGACGTGGCGGCCGCGATGGGAGGCGGTCCGTTTTTCCTTGCATGTCCCCGTGTTATAAACGTGCATCTTATCGGCAGGCTCCGCCCCTGGGTGAGCGCCAAGGACATCATCCTCCAGGTGCTCGCGACACTCACGACAAGGGGCAACGTTGGTACGATGATCGAATACACAGGCCCCGGCGTCACGACGCTCTCGGTGCCCGAGCGCGCCACCATCACCAACATGGGCGCCGAGCTCGGCGTCACCACGTCCGTTTTCCCGAGCGACGACATAACCCGCGAGTTCCTTCGCGCGCAGGCGAGGGGAAGCGCCTGGCGCGAGGTGTTGCCCGATCCGGACGCGACGTACGAGCGCACCATTGAGCTCGACCTGGCGAAGCTCGAGCCGATGATCGCTTGCCCGCATTCGCCCGACAATATCGAGAAAATCTCCACCCTCAAGGGCATGAAGATCGATCAGGTCGCCATCGGAAGCTGCACCAATTCTTCGTACCGAGACCTCGCCACCGTATCGGCGATATTGAAGGGACGCAGGGTGCACCCCGACGTTAGCCTCGCGATAGCGCCGGGTTCACGCCAGGTCTTCGAGATGATTGCGCGCGACGGATCGCTCGCCGAAATGATCGCCGCGGGGGCGCGCATAATGGAATCGGCCTGCGGATTCTGCATAGGCGCCGGACAGGCCCCGCTGACCGGGGGCGTGTCGCTTCGCACCAACAACCGTAATTTCGAGGGGCGCTCCGGCACCAAATCCGCGCAGGTGTACCTGGTGAGCCCCGAAACGGCGACCCTTTCGGCGCTCGCCGGCGAGCTCGTCGATCCCATGGACATGCCGTCGGATATGTACCCGGCAATAGCCTCCCCTCTATCCTTTATCATCGACGACAGTATGATCATTCCGCCGTCCGATATAAGGACGCCCGTCTTCCGGGGACCGAATATCGGCGAACCGCCCCGTACCGACCCGCTCCTCGATACGATCAAGGGCATAGTTCAGCTGAAAGTGGGCGACAAGATCACCACCGACCATATCATGCCCGCCGGCGTGCGTCTCATCTATCGCTCCAACATCCCGAAATACGCCCAGTACGTTTTCGAAAATGTCGACCCGGCTTTCTCCGCACGGGCGCTCGCGGGAAAAGCGCAAAGCCTGTACACCGCCATTCTCGGAGGTCACAGCTACGGCCAGGGATCGAGCCGCGAACACGCGGCGATCTGTCCAATGTATCTGGGGGTGCGCATCGTCATGGCCAAGTCGTTCGAACGGATTCACGCGGCGAACCTGGTTAATTTCGGCATACTGCCGCTCGTGCTCGCGAACGAGTCGGATTACGAGCTCATTTCGCAGGGACAGGAGTTCGCGGCAACGGAGCTTCATTCGCGCGTTTCGGGAGAAGGCCGGATCGGCATACGGATCGGCGGAAGGGAATTCGAATTCGATCTTCAGGCCACGCGTCGTCAGCGCGATATCCTGATGGACGGAGGGCTTCTAAACTACACGCGCTCCCGCATGCGATAACGGCGCACAGGCGCCGTCGGAAATAAGGTCGATGATCTTGACGTTGACCAGACAGAAGGGAAGCCATCCCTTTTTCTCGGCCTTGTCGTGCGAGATGACCAGGTGCGGCATGTACTCGGGCTCGAACGGCTCCCGGAGCAGCGCCCAGCCGATCTCGTTCATCAGCCGGTTTCCCTTTCTGCTGTTACACCACCTGCACGCGCACACCAGGTTCCTCCAGCTCGCGAAACCGTCGGTGAGCACTCTGCCGGTAATCGACTCCCATCTGCTGCGCGGAATGACGTGATCGACGGTAAGCTCTCGCATGGAATACCGGCGCCCGCAGTACTGGCAGGCCATGTCGTCGCGGTAGATGACGTTAAGCTTCGAGAAGGCCACCCTTTTTCTCGGGAAGCCGCTGTAACCGACCACGGATATAACCGAGGGCATGCGGATCGACAGGGACGGCGAGCGCACATACCGGTCTTCCTCGAGTACGGATACCGCCTTCATGGACGTGAGCAGGCATATCGCCTCCTTCACCGAGGTGACCCGTATCGGAATGAATCCCGCGTTAAGCACCAGCACTTCCGAGGTCAACATCTCTATTCGTCTCGTCACGTTGAAATTAAGAACCCATAGCTTTCGCTATGGGTTCGAGCTTCGCACCTTTGTGGTGAATGTGTTCCGTTTTTTTCGTTTACTCATCGCTTCCATGGCACGCACCCGCCTCAATGAGCGCCATACGACAGACCTCCAATAATTAAAACTTTAGCCTGTTTGTCAAGTTAATTTTTCCGCCGCGGAACCGGCGGCGAATTGCCATCAATGTAATTTTTTCTTGAAAAATTTCATTTTTTGCCGTACTGTCTGCCTGGTAACGAACACATCACGGGAACAGGGAAACCAAATGAATAATAACCATATCCGGCGCGCCGCGTATCTCGCGTTGATCCTACTGCCGCTGGCCTTCGCACTATCCTGCCGACTCGATGTCCCCATCCGAGAGATGACCCGCGCGAAAACCACAATTGGACGCGCGATAGAAGTAAAGGCCGAAAAGTACGCCCCCGAGGAGTTGAAACAGGCCGAGGCCTCCCTGCTTAAAAGCCATGAATACATAACCGCCGAGGACACTAAAAAAGCCGCCGATGAGGCGCTGAAATCCATCAGCCGGGCGGAGGCCGCGATCGCCAAGGCCCTTCCTCTCCTGGCCGCCGGGTCCATGGACGAAGCCGGAAAAGAGTACACCGAAGCGGAGGCCCTTTACGCCGAGAAACTGGCACCAGAGGAATTCACCGCGGCGGGCGATTCGCTCAAACTGGCCGGGGCGCGATCAACGGAGCGGGCGTATTGGGAGTCCCATCTTGCATCGCTCGAGTCCAGAAGACAGAGCGCCGCGGCGAAATCAAAAGCCATGACGGGGCTTCCCGGCATACGGAGCGAAATGGACCGCATCCGTACCGAATCCGACCAGCTTAAAAAGAACCGGGGGACCGAATTCGCCGCCGATGAGCTCGCGGCCATCGACGAAAAGCTCGCAAAAGCGGAAACCGCGCTGGCTGAAAATTACATCAAAGAGGCCGCCGGAGTCCTTGCCGGAAGCGATGAGCTTCTGACCGCGGCCACTGAAAAGACCTATGAGGCTCTCGCCCGCGAGAGCCTCGCCGCCGCCGAAACCGCGCTTGTCAGGGCCAAAGACACCGGCATGGACGATGAGTTCTCAACCGAAATCCACAGCGCCGGCTCGCTGATCGTCGAAAGTAAAACGCACCTCGGAAACAGGGCCTTTCAGAATTCCCTCGAAAAATCCGGGGAGGCCATCGCGATTCTGAACGCGATGGCGATCGCCATCGAAAAGAAGGCCGACGAGGCACGGCTTGCCGCGGTAGAAAAAGCCGGCGAATATACGGATGATAAATCGGTTTCCCCCCCCGGAGAGGACGATACCGATTTCATACAGCCTTCCGTCAAGGAATACGTGGTAAAATTCGACCCGAAAAAGCGGGACTGTTTGTGGCGCATCTCGCTATACGTCTACCGCGACGCACGCCTGTGGCCGCTCATCTACGTCGCCAATCGGGATAAAATCAAGGACCCCGACCTCATCTTCCCCGGACAGAAGTTCGCGATCCCACCCATTCCAAGGAAAAAAAAGGGAAAGGCCGTGGAGGCGGAAATCATAAAAGACGCATCCGGGAAAACCGCCGAAACGCCGCTCGGCCCGGTGGAAAACGACAAGGCTGACCGGCCGTCGGAATAGACCGCGCTTGTTCCGACAATCGTTAGCCTGCCTGTTACTGCTCCTCCCGGCGGCGCTTTTCGCACGGGACATCAACCTGGACGAACTCTATTTCAGGAAGGATTCGCTCCGCGCACAGCGCCTCGCCATACAGAAGCTTGACGCCTATCAGAGCGTGCAGGCGCACCTGGTGGATAGCAACGTCATATTCGCGGGATGGCTGTCCGGGCCGGAACTTTTCTATATTCAGGAAGTCCCCGGCCTCGCCGGCAACATTCTCTTCCAGTACAATGCATACAGGCAGCGACGTGCCGAGCGCACCCGTATTCCGGGTATCATCACTGCGGTGCGCACAAGCCCCGATGGAAGCTTTCTCGCCCTCAAACGCCTGATACGCAAAGAGGACGTTGTTCCCAGCGGAGAGACCGTCATCTACTCATTCCGAACGGGAAAGACGAGCATACTGCCCACGGCGACCGGCTTCCTCGATTTCGACATCCCGTCCGGAGAACCGGCCATTGTCTACGAAGCCCCCGCCGGAATCACCGAGTACCATCCGGATACCGGCAGGACCAGGCTCCTGATCGAAAAGCGGCGATATGCCGATATCGCCGTGCCGGGCGGCACGACCATGGCGCTGCTTTCCCCGGACCGGCGCAACACGCTCGTCCTTTGCGGCGGCGGCGGCAGCTACGCCGCGCGGCTCTACGGCGGCCGGACCTCCTTCCCGATACCGGGCATCAGTTCCGCCTCCGAGACCTTCTGGGTGGACGCTCATACCATTGCATTCCGCTCGGGAGCACCCGGCAGCTATTCGGTGCGCCTCTACGACGTACGAAATAAAACCGTCGTCACCCTGCTGTCCTCGTCGCTGAACACCTCGCTCAGCTACTCTCCTCACGCCGCAACGCTTTCGTTTCTAAACGACCAGGTGATCTGTCTTTACGCGGTCCATGACGGAAAGACCCTGATCACCGGAATTGAGGGCGAGGACGTGAGTTTGTCAGCTTCCGGAAGCCGTTTTATCTCGCTTTTCAACAGGCGCCTCTTCATCGTCAACATCGAGCTCATGAAAAAGAATGAAATCCTGTTGAGGAGGTCATGGGCCTCGCTCCTCGCCTCCTACAGGGAGCTCTCTCTTGACAGGCGATACTGGGAAAACGAATATTCGCTTGATTATATCCGCCGGAAGATTAGGCTGTACTCGTCTCTTATCGACGGCTAATTTGCACTTCCGGAGGGTATATGGACAGAAACCTCGCACTTGAAGTGGTGCGAGTCACCGAAGCGGCTGCATTGTACGCAAGCCGACTTATGGGAAGGGGTGACGCTGAACTGGCCAACCGTGCGGCCACCGAGGCCATGGCCAAGGTGTTTTTATCGGTCTCTATCCGGGGCTGCATCGTAAGCGGCGGCGAATACGGCGACAGCCCCTTCGCCAGGGGAATGATGGTCGGCACCAACTCCGGTTCCGAGGTCGATATCACCATCGCTCCACTCGACGGAAAAACGACCTGCGCAAACGGCGGCAACAACGCGATCGCCGCGATCGCCATGGGCGAAAAAGACTCACTTTTCGGCGCTCCCCAGATCTATATGGAAAAGATCGCCGTCGGGCCCGAGGCGAGGGGAGTCGTGGACATCACCCAGCCACCCGAGATAAACATTAAACGGGTCGCGCGCGCCAAGGACAAATATATCGAGGACGTGACCGTGTGCGTGCTCGACCGCGACCGCCACCGCGACCTGATCGCGAGCATCAGGCAAACCGGCGCTCGCATCAAGCTCATCAACGACGGTGATATCTCGGGAGCGGTGGCGACGGCCATGGACGGCAAGTCGATCGACATCCTGATGGGAAGCGGCGGCGCAATGCAGGGAGTGGCGGCTGCCGCGGCGCTTAAATGCCTCGGAGGAGACATTCAGGCCCGCTTCATCTACCGTAACGAGGACGATAAAAGGATGGTGCTCGATTCCGGGGAGAAAGACCTTGACAGGATATACGGCATCAGCGATATGGCCAAGGGCGATATCGTCTTCGCGGCGACGGGCATCACCAACGGGGAGCTCCTGCCGGGCGTCCTTTACGTGTCCGGAGGCGCTCAGACCCATTCCGTCGTAATGCGATCGAAGACGCGCACGGTTCGTTTTATAACCGCCATGCACCAGTTCGACTACAAGCCCATGTACTGAGGCCCTTCGCCGAAGCCGGAGGGCCCTTAAAAAATATCGGAGCGCACAAAATGAAATTCTTTATCGACACCGCAGACATCAACGAAATCAGAAAGGCCCGCGAGGTCGGTATACTCGACGGCGTCACCACCAATCCTTCCCTGGTAAGCAAAATCAAGAGGCCCTACATCGAGGTGCTTGCCGAAATCGCACGCGAGGTCGAGGGACCGGTATCCGCCGAAGTCATCGCCACCGATTCGTCCGGAATCGTAAAAGAGGCCAGGGAGCTGGCGAAGATCGGCGGCAACGTTGTCATCAAGGTGCCGCTCATAGCGGAGGGTCTTAAGGCGGTTAAGACGCTGAGCGGCGAGGGAATCAAGACCAACGTCACGCTGTGCTTCAACTCGCTGCAGGCGCTCATGGCGGCGAAGGCGGGCGCCACCTATATCTCGCCGTTCGTTGGGCGACTCGACGACATATCCTCCGACGGAATGGACGTTATCGATGAAATCGTTACGATCTACGATAACTACGGTTTCGACACCGAGATCATCGTGGCTTCGGTCCGCAACCCTCTCCATATAAAGCTCGCCGCACTGATGGGAGCCCATATCGCGACCATCCCCTACCCGGTCTTCGAGAACATCGTCAAACACCCGCTCACCGACATTGGCCTTGCGAAATTTCTCGAGGATTATAAAAAGGTGCCGAAATGATGAATAGCTGACTGCATTTGCACCCCAACCATTATTAAAAATAAAGCCGAAAATAGTATTGCTATTAATACCGCGATGTTTTCTATTTGTGCATTTCGTTCGCAACATCAGGGTTCGGCCTTTGTATTTCAGGAGAATATTGTGAAACTCACTCTGGTCAACAATAAGGGAAATCTCGAATCACTGCTGGCGGAAACGGCGAGGGACATCCCGCCATCAGGCATACGCAAGTTTTTCGACATTGTCTACTCGACCCCTGACTGCATATCGCTCGGCGTCGGCGAACCCGATTTCGTCACCCCCTGGAGAATTTCCGACACAGGCATCTTCGCCATCAAGGACGGGTATACCCATTACACGCCAAACAGGGGCCTGCTCGAGCTGCGCAACCTCATAACCGCAGCCATCGAAAAGCAGCACGGCGTTTCTTACAGCCCGGAGGACGAGGTCGTCGTTACCATGGGGGTATCCCAGGGCCTCGATATCGCGCTTCGCAGCATCGTCAATCCCGGCGACGAGGTCATCATCATCGAGCCCTGCTACGTTTCGTATGAGGCCAATATCCGCCTCATCGGCGGCGTTGCGGTGGGAATACCGAGCTTCGCCGGCGAGAATTTTAGGATCGACATCAACCGCCTCAAAAAGGCGATTACACCTAAAACGAAGGCCATTCTTCTCAATTATCCGTCCAATCCCACCGGTTCGAGCATTGACTCCGACACCATGACGGCCATCGCGCGCATTGCGGTAAAAAACAATCTAATCATCTTCTCGGACGAAATCTACTCGTCGATTATCTACGAAAACGAGCACAAATCCATCATCTCTCTTCCGGGAATGAAAGAACGCACCGTTTACCTTAACGGCTTTTCCAAGTCACACGCCATGACCGGCTGGCGTCTTGGATATGTAGCGGGGCCGCAATATCTCATCGACGTGCTGCTGAAGATACACCAGTACACCGCGCTCTGCGCCCCCTCCATTTCACAATACGCCGCGATCGAGGCCGTGCAGAGCGCCGACCGGGAGGTTGCGCACATGCGCGCCGAGTACACCAAGCGGCGCAATTTCATCGTCAGCCGGTTCAACGAGGCGGGACTCCCCTGCCTCTCTCCACAGGGGGCGTTCTACGTTTTTCCGGACGTCTCGCCGACCGGTCTGTCCTCCGAGGATTTTGCGATGAAACTCCTCAATGAGCAGAAAGTGGCCGTGGTGCCCGGCGGAGTTTTCGGCGCATGCGGGACAAATCACATCCGCTGCTCCTTCGCCAATTCCATGGAGAACATCAGGACCGCAATGAAAAGGATTGATAAATTCGTTAAAAGCCTGTAGCCGGTTCGTATGGTCTACCTTATCGACGGATTCAACCTCATCTACAAATTCCCCGACCTCGAAGGCCTGATGTACCAGGGGAGGCTTTCGGATGCGCGGCGCGGCCTCCTCGAAAGACTGAGGGAATACATAAAAATCACCGGCGACAAGATACGGATCGTATTCGACGGCCAGAAGGAAAAGCTCCTTGAAATCAAGAACGAGCGGCTCGGCACCATCGACATCTATTATTCACTCGAGTACAGCGCAGACTTTCTGATCAAGCAGTTCATCAAGAAGGACCTCAATCCCCGCATGACCACGGTCATCACCTCGGACAAGGACATCGTCCGTTACGTTACGCGCTACCGCGCACGGGTTAAAACCAGCGAAGAGTTCGCCGAAATGCTCACGAAGGCCATGGAGAAATGGATGGAGGAACAAATCCCCGAGAAAAAGGACGACCCGAGGCTCGACCAAGAAGAGATCGCGTTCTGGGAGAGGCTGTTCAGGGGCAGGAAGAAACAACCCACGGAATTGTGATTGGTGGAGCGATGCACGCTCAGCGCCGAACCCCCGCCGCCAGGACGGCCGCGCCTATCGCTCCGTTTTCCTGTGCGCTCGTGGAAACCTCTATCGGGCTCTCAAGTTTTTTCTCGAGGGCGTCCACTACTCCGCGGTTCTTGGCCACGCCGCCCGTCATCATAATCGGCGGCACCACGCCCACCCGCTTCGCCATGGCGACCACCCTGGCCGCAATGGACTCGTGTATTCCCGCGATGATGTTGTCACGGCTTTCGCCCTTGGATATAAGCGATATGACCTCAGATTCGGCGAACACCGTGCAAAGACTGCTTATCTTGGACGGGTTTTGGGACCTGAGAGAAAGAGCGCCGAATTCATCCAGGTCCACCTCCAGGGCGCGTGCCATTACCTCAAGAAACCTTCCGGTTCCCGCGGCGCATTTGTCGTTCATGGCGAAATCCTTGACCCTGCCGGTATCATCGACCGCAATGGTCTTGCTGTCCTGTCCCCCGATATCGATTATGGAGCGGATGTGGGGATTGAGATAATGCGCTCCCGCGGCGTGACAGGTAATTTCGGTGATCGCCGAATCCGCGAAACTCACGCTGTTTCGACCGTACCCGGTGGCGACGATCCTTTCGACCTCCGAACGCGCGATCCCGAGCTCCGAAAGTATCTCTTCGAGCACCCTGTTGCCGGCATTCTCCGCCTGGTAGCCGGTAAAAATGACCCGCGTACCGAGTATGCGGTTGTCTTTCAGTACGGCCGCTTTCGTGGTGATTGATCCTATGTCCATTCCAATCGTCAGCATCACCTGCACCTCTGTCCTCAGTCTTTCAGTTGCGTGTTAAAAAACGACAACATGTCGGCCATAACGCCGCTCCACAGCTTCCACTCGTGTGATTTATTCCGCACTTCCCTATACTCGACGACATACCCGCCCCCGCTTCGCTTCTGAAGATGATTGAGGCGGATGCAGAGCAGGCGCGACTGCTCTATCGGCACGGTGGTGTCCCTGTCACCGTGCGCCAGGAACACAGGTGTTTTCTCCAGGTTGAACGCGAGTTCCATAATGTTGTCGTCGCGCTGCCAGCGTTCTTTGAAATCGGCGAAACTGCCGTAAACCGACGCAAGCGCCTGGTTCCGGGTGAGCACCGAGACGTCGTAATATCCCGAGAGTCCTGCCGCCGCACCGAACATCTCCGGATTCCCCGACGCGACGAGCAGCGCCCCGCGGGCTCCCGTTCCGATACCCGCTACGCCCAGGACCGCGCGCTCCCGGGCGATGCCGTACTCTTCCCGTAAAAACGGCACCAGCACCGTTACAATCCACTTCCCGCCGGGGATGGCGTCCCATTTGGTCTGGGTTTCGGGATAGTAGTTCGTCTCGTACTGAGTCGCGCCCATAGACGGGCACACCAGGACTATGGAATATTCATCGGCGTAACGCCGAACGTCCGTATTCGCGCTCCAGTCGCGCGATGATCCCCTGTGATTGTGCAGCAGGACGATCGTGCGGCCCCCGCGCGCGGCGTACATGGCGGGAAAGTAGGCCCGCACACCGGCGGTCCTGTTTTCACCGTCAACCATGAATGGTATTTTAATGTCGATCCATTGTCCGGTTGGGGCCTTACGCGTACTTCGGACAATCCCCCCCGAACACGAGAGGCAGAGAAGCAAAAGGGCGCCAATCGCCATCCTCAGAAACGATTTCATGGTCTTGCATCCGGAGCTATAATATTCACCTCAACGAAGTGGAAATATACCAGTCAAGCGCTTCTCCGTCAACAGCATTATTGAACCATGCAACGATTAGAGGTATCCTGCCTCCTTCATGCTGAGGTAGGAGGACTGTCCGATGATAACATGATCGAGAAGCTCGATCCCGATAATCACACCGGCCTCTTTTATCCTCCTGGTTGCGGTGATATCCTCGCGCGACGGCACCAGCACCCCGGAGGGATGGTTGTGTGCGACGATAATCGACGCGCCCGCCTCACGGATCGCTTCCCTGAATATCTCCCTGGGGTGGACGAGCGCTTCCGAAACGGTGCCCACCGAGACCGTCGCTTTTTTCAATATGCTGTTCTTGTTGTTTAGTATGAATACTCTGAATTCCTCGCGCTTCAGTGCGGCCATCTCCGGCTGCAACAGCTTCCACACCCTTTCGGGCGAGTCGATGACCGGGGACGAGTTCTGCGCCGACAGAAGCCTCCTTCCCAGCTCGAATGCCGCGTGGATCCGTATCGCTTTCCTCATGCCCACGCCATGCTTCTGCGCCATCTCCCTGAGGCCGGAGCCATGGATCCCCTTCAATCCCCCGAACTGTTTCACCATGCACGAGGCGAGCTCGATCACGTCCACCGTACGGGTACCCGTGCCGAGGAGGATGGCGAGCAACTCCATGTCGGAGAGATCTTGCACGCTTCCCCCTGCGATGCATTTCTGTATGGGAAGGTGGCTTTGCATGTCTTCAATTGTCCCGTTCATATAAAGAAAACGTTTTGACGGACGTCACGGGTAACACTTTTTCGGGAAAGTGCGATTTTTTCCGCCCCATATCTTCAAATCCGGGGCTTTAATATCCCCGGGGTCGCCAGGGCATACTTTTGACGCTACCGTAACGGCGGCAAATTGTTATTTACTAATATATGGATGAGTTTTAGACTGCCACTTCGTTGAATCGAAGCCGGCCCCCGGACCGGGGGCCGGGCAATACTGGAGACCGTGGAGAAGGAGATGCTTGAAATAAAAGATATTGGTGACGGCCTTTTCGTGGCCAAGGTAACCATGAACGAAGTTCTCACGCTCGACGTTCCCGAACTCAAGGAGAAACTTCAGCAAGAGATTCTTAACAGGGGGATTAAAAAGCTGGTGCTGGATCTTTCCGCCGTGAAACTCATTACCAGCTCGGGGATCGGCATTTTCCTCAATATCAATCAGAACCTGAAAAACTGCCTCAGGCTGGCGGCGCCCCAATCCGAAGTTGAAAAGGTCCTCGAGCTTACCAAGGTTTCGTCCGTCATTAAGATATTCAGCACCGTCGACGCCGCGGTAAAAAGTTATTAAATTTTCGATTATTTTATTGACCCCGCTTGCCGGGTTATGTACCATTAGGACAAGAAGAGGACGTGGGATTTAACATCGCAGTGTTTTCTTCAATGGCACCTCGGGTGTCCAAATTTCGGTACACATATGTACCTTTTGATCTATATTGATCAAACCAGGGAAACGGGGAACAATCCTTAAGGGTTGATCCCCTTTCTTTTTTTAATAAACCCTGTTTCGCTCTCGCCGCATCAATTAAAAAAAGGATTAAGCCCCTTCTCGGTTTCGAATTCCGGGATTTTTTCATCAATCGCGACAGGGCCTGGGTCGGCGACATTGAACATCCGCGGCCGCGGAATTGGAAACCGGCATTGCGGGTCGCATCTTGCGCTCGGACCATCCGTCGATTACCCAGCCGGATAGCTGTTCCCGCATATCGGGCCGGGAGCCGATTTAAAGAAACTCGTTTCCGCTTTGCAGGTTTATTCACCGGTTTCAGTATCCGGAATACCTCAGGCATTAAAAGAGATCGTCAAGTTCCTTTAGGACACCTTCGTCCGATGATTTCGTTTTATCTTCACCGGCGGAATCGCGCTCATTTTCCAAAGATTCACTCTGCGCCGCAAGAGCGGCCATTTTCTGCATCTCCTCTTCGTTTATCTCTTCTTCGCCGAAAAGGTCCCCATCGGAGCTCAGTCGATACCTGAAGGCCGAAGCGTAGCAGTACGCCGCCAGTATCGCCTCGTAGACCTTGCGGCCGTTCATTTTTTTGCTTCCTTCGATGGACGATTCAAATCCGAGAACATCCTGCGGGTTGTCCACGATGCGCTGCCCGCCGTTCATGTCCGCGATCAAAGTGCTCAGTTCTATTATCACCTTTTCCATAAAGTCACGCACCGTCATCCGCACGTTTTTCCCGACTCCCGTCTTTTTCTTGTCCATCCCGGCGAGCCTGTTGGAATAGTCGATATACTGGGCGTTGGATGTGGGCTTCTCGTTTCGGGCCTTTTCGTAGCTCTCGATAATATCCGCATAATCCTTGAACACGCTCATGCACCGCCGCAGGTCGTTATACATATCCGACAGCTTGATCCGGTAATCCACCTTCCCCTGTTGTGTGAACTGGACGTTGTACTTGATCTTGTTAGTCGTCAGAATAAAAGAATACTCTTCGTCGAATTCCCTGAAAAGGATATGGGCCAGCAGTATCTTGTCGTTGTCCCTCACGTATTTAAAGACGCCCGACTTGTCATATACCGAGCGCAGTTTTTTCAGGTCGAGCGCATTCATGATGGCCAGACCCTTGCGCACCTCCTCGGGCAACTGGTCCTGCTCGCCGGCCTCCTCTTGCGGTTCTCCGGATTCATCCTCCTCCGGCCGGGCATCCGGTCTTTTCGCCCTTCCGCGCCTGTTCGGTACGTCCGTATCGGCGATCTGCAGTATTCGCGCTATCACCGGGTCTTTCATCAGATACAGCTCTCCGAGGTAATTGCAGAAGAGCCAGTACAGCACCGTATAAAGCCTGTTGAACACGACGGCCACGTCGTTCTTGATCTTTTTGCGCTTCATTGCGTAGAGCGAGTTTTTGCCCTTTTCAAGCTTCATCTGCATTCCGATGGCGCGGTCGAACGCAAGCAGGATGAGTTCTTTGTATGGATATAGCACATATAGTTTTTTAAAAAGTCTGGTGAGCGGCTCCCGTATCTCGGCGGCCTTTTGACCGATATGCGGGAAGTTTATGTGGTGCTCGACGATCTGGTTGATCATACCGCGATCGAAAACCCCCGACGACATTTCGATGAGCTCGTAATACAGCGGGTCAAGCCGGTCGAGCTCGTCGACTATGGCGACACCGGTTTTGTGGCTTTGTTTAAAAATATCGAGGTACACAAGCTGAAGCTCGAGAAGTGCCGATTTCATCTCCGTATTGAAGCGCTCGAGAAATTTTTTCGTCAGGAATTCGCCGTAAAAGTCGCAGACCCCCATGGAGTAGAGTCGTATCCTGATCTGCCAGCGGTTGATTAATCGTATCAGCGCATCGAAGATGCCCCTGCCGGGGGCGGGGATGTATTCGGCGGCCGTTTGCCCTTCCGCGGCGCGATTGGTGCCGCCCACGTGCCGGGAGGGACGCTTCTCGACTTCCTTGAGTTTCTGCGCATGACCGTCGATCTTGCTCCTGAACTGCTTCTGTTTATCGCGATCGAAATCCGCGAGCGCCCGCTGCTTTTGGTTTCTGGCGACCTTACCGCCGGCCTCGACGAACTTGTTGAAAAGCTGCTTCTTCTCGCTTTCGTTCAACTGTTCGGCGCCGATATTTTTCCTGGTCTTGTCGATTCGTTCAGTGCCCATTTCCCGCAGCCCGCACCATCGGGGCCCCTCCGACGAGTTGAATCTCCCGCCATAACAAACGCGCTTCCCCGTTCGATGTTCGATTAATAATCCCCGCCTGTCAATTACTAATGTACCGAACATACGGTATTTCGAACATCACGAATTCCCTGTTTTCCCGAGAACCAGGATCGGAGGGACCGCGTTGCACATCGCCACCCGGTAATATCACGGCATAAATCAGTTGAATTATTATCCCGTGCCCGTTAGGCTCCACCTGGCGCCGGCGGTCCGGCCGTTGATCCAAACGGCGTATAGGTGCGGGGAGCAAAGCCATCGACGATCCCCTTTAGCGCCGGGGCACAATAGACGGAGGCATGGCCATATGATACACAGCTTCACCGTCAATTCTTCCTCCCGCGAGGAACTCATTGACATTACCGGTGAAATTCGGCGCCTCGTTGCATCCAGCGGAATTATCGAAGGTGTGTGCTTCATATACACTCCTCACACCACGGCCGGTGTAACCATCAACGAAAACGCCGACCCCACCGTACGAAAGGACATCATAAAAGGACTGGGCACGCTTAACCTCGAGCGCGTACCGTTTTCACATCTCGAGGGCAATTCACCGGCGCACATCAAATCATCGCTTGTCGGCTGCTCCCTCTTCGTTTTTGTCGAGGAGGGGAGGCCAGTGCTCGGAACGTGGCAGGGGATATTCTTTTGCGAGTTTGACGGGCCAAGGACCAGGACGGTGATGGTGAGAATCGGTTGAGGGCCCCGGAATTGTCAAAAAACGCTTGCCACTGCCCGGCTATCGGTCAGAGATGGATCGCAGGGTCCGTGCTCTGGGCGCGGACCATAATCAACCATAAGGCAGGTTTTACAATGGACTATTTCAAAGGAACAAGCGACTACGTGCTCTCTCCCGAGCTCAAGGATAACGTAAACGTCTCGATCGCGCTGGGCAGGCCGCTTTTGGTAAAAGGAGAACCGGGCACCGGCAAGACTCTCCTCGCGCATTCGATCGCGGAGAGCGTCGGGAAACCTCTTATCGTATGGAACATCAAATCCACGACCAAGGCCCGCGATGGCCTGTACATCTACGATACGGTCCAGCGCCTCAACGATGCGCGTTTCGGCGACAGGGACATCAATGACATCAAGCAGTATATAAAGCTCGGCAAGCTCGGAGAGTCCTTCGCCGCCGAAGAGCAGATGGTGCTTTTGATCGACGAGATCGACAAGGCGGACATCGAGTTCCCCAACGACCTGCTCAACGAGCTCGACGAGATGAGCTTTTACATCCCGGAGACCGGCAAGAACATCAAAGCCATACACCGGCCCATCGTCATCATCACGTCCAACAGCGAGAAGGAGCTCCCCGACCCGTTTCTCCGGCGCTGCGTGTTCCACTACATCGAGTTTCCCTCCGAGTCACTCATGGAGGAGATCGTGTACGTGCACTTCCCCGATATCGAGAAGAAGCTGTTGCGTGAATGCCTCAAGAAATTCTACTGGATCCGGCAGTTCGACATGCTGCGCAAGAAGCCGTCCACCAGCGAACTCATCGACTGGATACAGTCGCTCATTGTCGGCGGAATATCACCCTCGAATGTCGAGAAGGAGCTCCCATTCCTCGGCACGCTGCTGAAGAAAAAAGAAGACACCGATCTCGTCGCCCAGTCATCGCCCGGGCACCATGGGTTCAACACCAGCATACGGACGCGAAATGTTTATTAACTTTTTTTTCAATCTCAAGGCTCATGGCGTGCCGGTATCACTCCACGAGTGGATCACGCTTCACCACGCGCTCGCGCGAAACCTCAACGACTGCAGCCTTACCCGTTTTTATCACGTTGCGCGGTCCATACTGGTTAAGAACGAAATCTTCTTCGACCGGTACGACCTCGCCTTTCTCGACACGTTCAAGGACATCGAGACCACCGACGAGATGCTCGAAAAGATACTCGAGGGCCTGAAGAAGGTCAAGGAGCTCCGACTGACCGAAGAGGAAAAGCGACTTATCGACGAGCTCGATCTCGACGAAGTGCTGCGGAACTTCGAGGAGCAGCTCCGTCAGGGACATTTTAAGAACCATGTCGGCGGCAACCGCGCCATCGGCACCGGAGGGCGCTCCACGCAGGGAGCGTGGGGCTACAACCCGGCCGGTGTCCGTATCGGGCAGGGAGAATCGCGCCACAAGCGTGCCGTCCAGATCGCCGAAAAACGCAGCTTCCGTAACTACTCGAGCTCGATCACGCTCGACACCCGGCAGATGAGGGTCGCGCTCGCCCACCTGAGGGCGCTATTGCCGCTTGGACCGGAGGAAAAACTCAACCTCGAGGCTACGATCGAAGTCACCAGTAAAAACGCCGGCGACATAGAGCTCATCTGGGAAAACAAGGAGAAGAAGGCCGCCAGGGTAATACTCATGATGGACGTGGGCGGGTCCATGACGCCCTACGCGCGCATGGTCGAACGTCTCTTTTCCGCGGCATCCTCCCAGATCAGCCGCTTCAAGCATTTCTATTTTCACAACTGCGTGTACCAGGACCTGTGGACCGACATCGAGCGCCGCGATTCTATCAATACGGCCGAGTTTTTGAAAAGCGAGGACTCGGACTATAAGCTTATAATGGTCGGCGACGCCGAGATGGCGCCGTCCGAGCTTACCTGGGCGAACGGCGCCGTCGATTACTGGTATCACAACGACGTTCCCGGACTCGTCTGGCTTCAGCGTATTCGCGAAAAATTCCACGATTCTATCTGGCTTACCCCCGTTCAGAAGCGGGCATGGGGATACGTGCAGACCACAAGAATGATCGCCGACATCTTCCCCATGTTCGAGCTGACGTTGGACGGTCTCGATGAGGGTGTCAAATTCCTGATGCAGGGAAAAGGAAGGATACATGCGTAAAGGCGGACGCGTCTCCGACACACCCCTCATGCTCGAGGTGCGGGGACTCACCAAACATTTTTCGGTTCGCAGGAGAGGGCTTTTCCAGAAGCATGGCGTGCTGCGGGCGGTTGACGATGTGAGTTTTTCCATCGCCGAGGGGCAGTGCCTCGGCCTGGTCGGGGAGAGCGGAAGCGGAAAAACCACCGCGGCGCGATCCATCCTTCGCCTCATCGAGCCCGATTCCGGGGTCATCAACGTAGGCGGAGTGAACGTCTCCGGCCTCGAACGGGGCGATCTCCGGCGCTATCGAAAAAACATGCAGATCGTTTTTCAGGACCCCTACGGTTCGCTCAACCCACGGATGACGGTCGAGAAGATTTTGGGTGAGCCCCTTAAAATCCACACCTCCCTTGGGAAAAAAGCGATCCGGGAGAGGATTGTCGACCTGCTCGATCTCGTTGGGCTCTCGGCGGACCTGGCGGACCGCCATCCCCACGAATTCAGCGGTGGACAGCGTCAGCGAATCGGGATAGCGCGGGCCATCGCGCTCAATCCCCGGTTCATCATTCTCGACGAACCCGTTTCCGCGCTCGACGTTTCAATCCAGGCCCAGATACTCAACCTTCTCGCCGACCTGCGCGACAGGCTGAACCTCACGTATCTGTTCGTTGCGCACGACCTGTCGGTCGTCGAGCACATCAGCGATATGATTGCGGTCATGTACCTGGGAAAAATAGTCGAACTAAACCCCAGGGCCGGTCTGTATAGAAAACCGCTTCACCCTTACACTCAAAGTCTTATACGGTCGATTCCGGATAAAAAGCCCGTCAAGCACGGATTCACCGTTTTGCGGGGGGAGATACCCTCTCCCGAAAATCCCCCGACCGGATGCCCCTTCCACCCGCGCTGTCCGAACCTCATGGAGGTCTGCCGACATGAATACCCTGCGATCCGCCGGATCGGCGGCGCAACGGTCGCCTGCCACCTTTACTGAGATAGTTAAGGTGATGAAACTTGCGGCAGGGGCTGTTCGTCCGGAACGAGCTCTACCACGCGGCCGCATCATTCCCATCGCAGCGATCCTTTTAATTTTTATTTTCCTTTTACTCTCGCATGGCACGGCATTCCCCGCGGAGGACCGTCTGCTCCAGCTGATGGAACAGGCCGGGCGGGAAACGGCCGAACAGGTGGCGATGGAGGAGATTTATTCCAGAAATAATATCCTTTTCTGTACCGGCACGAGCGAGGCGGCATCCGCAAACAACACGGCCGCCGAACACATGCTGAAAGGCGACTATTCCAGGGCCGCCGAAATCCTCGAAAGCGCACTCGTCCGTTCAGCCCTCTTCCTGCCGTTCAGGTACAACCTCGGGATCTGCCGCATCCATCTCGAAGAGCTTCCCGTCGCCCTTGTCCACCTTAACAAGGCCCTTCAACTGCTTCCCGAATATTCAAAGACCTGGATTCAAATGGGGCATATCCACGAGCGGATGGGCCGCGACGATCTCGCCATGCAGTACTATAAATCGGCCCTTGGCCGCAACCCCCGCGAATTGGAAGCCTACACCCTTACGGGTGACATTTATTTCAAGCGCAACCAGCTCGAGATGGCCGCCAGGCACTACGACCGTTCGCTCAGGGAGAACCCGCGCTATCCGAACGGCCTGCTGGGACGCGCCAAGATCCATTTCGAACGAGGTGAGTATCTCAAGGCAATCATTCAGATAAAGTCAATCGACACGTCGGGGGATTACGACAAGGCCCTGCATTATTATTACGCCGAATCGGCATACCGGCTGAGGGATTACCAGACGGCATTTGACCAGTACGGCGAACTCTTGAAGCACAGGGGAGACCGGTTTTTTCTCACCCATTCGTCATTCATCATCCACCATAAAATGGAACTTTCCCGGCGATTCATCGAGCGCTGAAACGGGCCGCGCCTACAGTGAAATCGACACCTGTGCGTAAGCGGTGTCGTCCATTCTCCCTGTGCCGGGAAACGCATTTTTGTTATAATTGTGCATAAAACCGGTTTTCAGGGCAATAAGTTTCGTCACCGACACCGTTATAAACGAATCCATCACAAAACAATACTCGGCCCAGTCCGTCATCCTCGGAATATAAAAAGCCGCACACAATACTACGACCGGCTGGGCCGGCGTGATGCGCATTCGGTAACGCTGCTAAATACGAAATTCTCGATTGGATTCTTTAGTTTTTATTCTTCATCGGCCTGGCCGTTTGTCTTCATCGTATCGGTGTTATCGGCCTTGCGCTCGTACCACCCCGAATGCGTCAAAAACCATCGTTGCTCGTCAACCCCCTTCCGGACCGGCTCTTCTTAGGAAAATATACTCTTCCCATTGGGAGGCGTCTCCCGCTCGCCGTCACCAGTCTCCTGGGCGACCGTCGCCTCCCGGAGCGCAAAAAGGAGAAAGAACACCGCGATCGTTCGCCAAACCCTCACCGGGCTCTCCTAACTCATTATTATTCTTGTTGTTTCGGCCATGTACCGCTTGTTTACATTATTGATCATTCGTTCCACCGTGGCGATGAGTTCCCTGTCGGTCGAACGTTTCTGGACGTACTTTATGATCTCGGCAAGGTCGTCTCTGATCGCCCTGCCGATTTCGTCCATCGCCTGCGCGTATACCACGGAGCTTCCAACCTTCTGCTCGTTCTTTCTTTTTCGCAGCTCCACCTCAATCTGCATCTGGGCCATGAGCCGTTCCTGGTCCGACTTGATCAGCTCCGTAACCATCTCCTCGGCAAGAGCCCTGAAGTTGACCGGGCTTACCAGTTCAAAAAAACGGGCCGGGAAGGCCCCGCTGCCGGTTACAACATCGGTGAACGGGACGCAATGATATGATTGCTCCACCAGGGTCGAGGTTGTCTCATCGACAATCACCCGCCCTACGGCGGAGAGGGAGCGCGCATGCCGCATCGCGTGTTCGGGAAGATCCATCACTTCCCCGTTCATAATTTTAAGACCTCCGGTCATTATCTGTATGTTCAGGAGCAGCCGGTTGCCGGGGAGTCGAAGCTCGTTGAATCGCCGCATATTTTCGCATATACGAAGGCCGGCCTCGGCCGCCGCCGCTTCGTCATCGAACACCGCCACCACCCGGCCCTCTACCATCTGGGACACGAAACCCTTGAGGCCGGTCACCACCGATGTCACCAGCCTCTCGACCAGTCGGCTGCCGACCATTATGTCAATAAGGTTCAGATGACCGGCAAGCGTGCGATACCCCGGCATTTCAGCGTTAATAAATGTCTTGCGCGGAAGCGAATCCCTCGAAAGCGAGCCTGTGCGGCGCCGCTGTGCCCTCTCCCTTCCCTCCTGCGTGTCAAGCGCGGCCCCTTCATGTTTTTTAAAAATGTTGACGATGAAATGATCGATTTCCTGCAGTTCCTCCGGAGGAAGAAGCGCAAGGACCTGCAGGATGTCGTGGGAAATCCCGTATTCCTCCTTCAGCAACGAGATGAGAAAATATGCGAACTCCCCGGACCGCTGAACACCGATCGCCGCGAGAACCTCCCGCTGTATCTGCCTGTTTTTTATCACCATCATGTCCCGCAACGACTTCATCGCCTCCTTGTTTCCAAGGCTGATGAGCAACGCACAGGAATATATCCGCACCTTGATCGCGGGGTCTTTCAGGTATTCCAGCAGGTATTTAATCACCTGGCGTCGGTTCACCGTGTTATTGTTGAACATGATATAGCCGATCGCCTGGATTGCCGCTTCCTTCAGCTCGTTGGATTCCAGGCCCATAAAGCGCTCATTCAGGTACTCGACGTCCGCCTCTATCCCGCCCCTGCCGATGCACAGTATGGCCAGACGGGCGATCTCCCCGTTTTTATTATTCTCGAACACACGTTTGAAGACGGCGTTCGCGGCCACATTCCCGGCGACGTCCCTTCTAAGAAAAATATTCAGCGTCATTTCAACGTCTTCCGAACCGGCCTCTGTTCGATCTCGAAGGAAGTCGAGGAGTATGTTGAGCGACCGCTGGTCCGAGAAAAGTGAAAGAAGGCGGATGGCCTTCCGCTGCTCTGCCGCATCTCCCGACGCCAGTAAAACCTCGAGCTCCCCCAGCATGTACGAATAGTTGAGAATGGACAGGCTTCGTGTAACCGACGAAGAGATGTCCTCGTCGGGATATTTTTTCACGTAATTGAATATTTTAACAAGGGTCGACGCCGCCTCCTCTATATTAAGCCTTCCGATGATCTCGCAAAGGCGCGCAATCCTGTTTCGCAGATAGCGTTTCTCGAAATTGATCCCCTCGACTCTCATCGCCGAATTTTCCCGCGATTTCTGGTCCGGGCTGTACAACACTTCGACCAGAAGCTTCAGCCTTTCCACGTCCTCGTTCCTGATATACGGGAGCGTTGCGGAGAGGTCCTTAATAAATTCCTGGATCATCGCTCTGTCCACGTTACGCAGAAAATGGACGACCTTTTTTTTCATTTCGGGCGTGAACTGGTCCAGTATGAACCTGCGCAGTATCCTGAAGCTCTCGGGGAAGTCCTTTTCGATGACCTCGGTCACCATGAACTCCTTGCGATAGGTCTCGAAGTAGGTCTCGAGCGTAACGATGATATAATTGAAAAGCTTGTCCCTGAGGAGATTATTGATCCTGTTCTCCTTAAGATTCGTGAAAAACCGCTCGAAGACCGCTACGATCATCTCGTTTTCCCGATCATCCTCGACCGAGAGCGCAAGCAGGTTTCGAAAGAGCTTGTCCGGATCGCGGAGTTTCTGGATGGACGAATGGAGCAGGCGAAGAATCATATCCATCTGGTCGCAGTCTCCGGAGGTCAGCGCCTTCATCGTATATATAAGGAATTCACGGTGATTGCCGCATATCATCGCGTTGATGAAAGCGGTCTTCGCCCTTCGGGAATACGAATCGAACTGCGAGGTCATCTTGCCGAGCAGCACCCTGACGTTCAGGATGAGCCTGTCCTCAAGCTTGGGAGCGTAGGTATACGAGACATCTTCCTCACCCCTGCTGTCTTCCGATTCCTTCATTATTTTATCGCTCAGCATGGAGAGAGAGTTGTACACGCTGCAGGTTATCGCCTCGTTTTTCTCCTTGAGAAAATCCTCGTGCAGAGAGATGTCCTTGAATGAAGAGAGGGCCTCAATCGCGAAGCAGCGGATGGGAACGTGTTTCTCGCGGTCGGCGGCGATTTTTTTTAAAAATTCGAGCACTTCCTGCGAATTCGCCCCGTGAATGCGCAGGATCACGAACGCCTTCTCAACCGCCTCGATCTGGGTGGTGTCGTTTTCGTATTTTTCGATGATCCGGACAACAGAATCAAGGTTCTCCGGGGTGCCGAATCTTTCGATGTTTTCAAGGGCGCACTGTTTCTCTAAAACCGAGGTCTCGCCCTCGTTAACGAAATCGAGCAACGCCCGCCCCACCTCCGGTCGGTCAAAATCCTTTAGCGCAAGAAGCGCGTTTTCTCGGACAAACGGTTCCTGCTCGAGTTCGCGCAGAAGGATTCGCATCCCGTTTTCCGACTTAACGATCCCCAGAAGACGGTGAAACGCCATCCGTTCGTAGGGGAGCAGTTTGAACGACCGGCTGATCTCCACTTTCAGAGACTGTAAATAATCCTTTTCCATCCACTCCTCCCGGTCAGGGAAACGACGTGTCCGTGCGGGCCCCGAATGTTTCCCAGCATACCGACAACGAAAGCCAATGCAATAAAAAAAGCTCATCCGGCGAATTGTTCGCATCTTCATGGCGCAGACCCGATCAAATGGTAAAAATGGTTTGACGCGCCCCTGAAAAATCAGTATCATTTCGGCATGCGTTTCCTCCAGGCAGGCGGGAACCGTAAAAATATCAAACGACGTCTGAAGTAAATCTATTCTTAGGAGTGCTTTATATGAAAAGCAACAGGCTCGCGTTGTTCGTCGCACTCATGTTCCTTGCGGCGGCGGTTTCATGCGGTGGCGGGTCCCAAAAGCAGGTAAAGGGCGAATCGGGCAAGGCCGGATGCGAGCTCTGCGGCGAAGCCACGGGCTACGCTCAGATATTCGACAACGACCAGTCACTCGCCCGCGACAGGGCCATCGACGACGCCATGAACAAGCTCGTAGGCAGCAAACTCGGCACCTTTGTCGCCGGCACCTCCGTGGTCGAGGATTTCGCCCTCGTCTCTTCGATAGTCGAGGCCAAGACCAGCGGCATGGTACGCAACTGGAAGGTCCTTAAAGAGGGCGCGCAGGAAGGTTCGTTCGTGATTACGATCTACGGCGAGGTCTTTCCCCAGGCGGTCAACGACACCATCGAGGCCACGCTTAAAAACTACGGACGCCCCAAGTTCATGGTGCTCATTCGCGAGACCTTCGAAGGCCAGCAGAACATGCCCGGCTTTACGGTCACCGAGCTCACCATGATGGAGATCATGGGCAACGCCGGATTCGAGTTCGTCGATGCGGCCACCACCCAGCAGCTCATGCGACGCGACGCCGCCAAGATGCAGCAGGCCATGGCCGGCCAGGTAAAAGGCGCGGTTCAGGACTTCCTGATGGACACGGCCGGTGCCGAGGTCGTAATCGTCGGCGAGGTGAAGACCAGCGACCAGAGCGGGGCCATAGCGGCGTATTCCAAGAACATGAAATCCAAGCAGGCCATCATCAACATCAAGGCGATCGACATGTACACGGGCGCGATACTTGCCACCACCAGCGCGAACGCCCCCGGCGTGCATATTGACGGCGACACCGCCTCCAAGGCCGCCATCCAGAACTGTCTCAAGCGCATCGTCGGCAAAACCGATGAGGACACCGGCAAGTTCCAGTCCGGTCCCTTCATGAACCAGATCACCCGCAAATTCCTCCAGTCGGCGACCGGCCGCATGATCATGCTCACCATCACCGGGCTCGATTTCGCGGAGCTCACCAAGTTCCGCAACGAGGTGCAGAACCGCGTGCGCGGCGTCAAGAAGGTCTATTCGCGCGGACAGGCCGGACGCGCGGCCAAAGTCGAGGTGGAGTTCGCCGGCAAGACCGACGACCTGGCGCAGGAGCTCAATGCCAAGTCCCAGGCGCTCGGTTTCGAGATCGAGATCAAGGAGACCTATCCGAACAAGATTACGATAGCGGCGAAAAAACTCTGAAAGGATTCAAATCCATGTAACGAAAGAAGGCGAGAGTGTAAACTCTCGCCTTTGATTCATAAAGTTAATATTGTGCTCCGTCGTTTACAAATATCCCTCAACGTTAACGAATAATTCCCTCGTGGAAGATCCTCCGGTTCTGTACACGATCCGGAAGGTATCGGACTCATCGTTGGCTCCCGTATAATCAATGGAAAAATCGTATGGCGGAATCGCAGGCAAGGCCGGTAAGACACTAAAAGATATCTCGATCAGGGGCCCGCTAATCCATTCAACAGATAACAATTCAACAGTATCACTCGAAGCATTAATTATCTGGAGATAGATCAGCCCCGCTGTTTCAATTTCAACTCTACTGCCGGAAAGCTCTCGTACAAATGTTGGCGTAACAGTATGAGGATCCAAAAAATCCCCATCAGAATAAAACACCCTGATATCATGATCCCCGGCAAGCTCGAAAAGCTCCTCTCTGCACGACACCGTCACAAGCAGCGTCATGCAGAGCGGCAAAGCCATTGATCTAAATGATTTCATTACCAGTCTCTATTACTCTCATTATGTTTTTGCAGCTTCACTCCACCGGCGGCCGTTC
>DATIKU010000032.1 GCA_035477215.1 Spirochaetota bacterium
TTGCGTCGAGCCTCGTTTTAAGCGAGCGGAGTTCCCTCAATCTCACTCTGGTACGCAACGGCGACGGAAGTGAAAGCCATACATGGAGCCTCGTTCTCGCCGACGCGTCCGCCCGGCTCTTTCTGCTCGCGGGCAACTACACGGCGGCCTTCGGCGGAGGCCTGCTCCTCGGCAGGCCGCAGGCATACGCTCCCGATCTCTTTTCATGGCGCTCCATGAATGAGGAGAGGAACGTCTTTTCTCCCGTTAAAAGCGGCAATCCGTCCTATGCCTTCAACGGCATCGCCGCCTCATACCGCACCAGGGGCGATAGTGTCGCGCTTGGCATTCACTCGTTTTACTCGATCGCCCCGCGCAACATCTCCGAGGACGGATACTTTTCGGCGGGCACCGGCAATTCCCTCGGCACCATCCAGACCTCGCTCGAGCGGGACTGCGGACAGAGCGAACCGGTGACCATTCGCACGGGCGGTCTGATGTTGTCGCTTGTCGCCGCCGGACTCTTTTTAATCGAACCCTATTACGTCTATACCGACCTCACCGCTCCTCAGGGCGGCAGCATCGAGTGGGACAGGGAACAGCGCGACGGCATATATACCGCAATACGAAACGTCCACGGCGCTGGCGTGATGCTCCGCTACCGCGACGAGCGCCTTAGCTTATTCCTTGACTCAGCCCTCAGCGCGGCCGGCAGAAGCGATGATGAACGGGGCAGATACCGCGTAAACGGGAACGGAGTCGTCTGCGGAACCAGGTTCTCTCACCCGCTTCTCTCGTTTTCATTCGCGATCAAACGGACATCGCCGGAATTCAACGCGCCCTACCAGTCCACCGTCGGCGAAAGGTATCCGGAAAGAGGCTGTTTCCTCGAGGCGGAGGCGCGGCCGGTCCGGGGGCTCGCCGCCGGGACGTCGTTTGCCGCCCAGAAAAAACTCGTGCCCGCGGTCGCCGACCCGGAGTTGCCCTACACCTCGAGGGAAAAATATTATATCAGGTATTCAGGCTCCAGGATCAGATCCGCGGAGCTTTCAGCCCGCCGGTATGAAAAGACCAGCCGCGGCGCGGCGCTTTGTTCACAGCAGGCCGCCGGGTCGGTCAAGGTACGCCTGCTTGAATTCCTTGACTCCGAGACGTCTGTTCTGGGGCAGCGAAGCGAACAGGGGGGCAGGGCCATTATGGCGAAGGGGGGGCTTGTCATCGAACTCGCCCGGAGGAGCGCGCTCTCGCTTCATTACGCGCGCGCGCACATCTCCGGAGGCGAACGGCTCTACGGCGTCATCTCTCCCCTGGCGAACTCGAGCATTCCCGGTATGTTTATAACGACGACATCCGACATCATAGCCGCAAAGGTGACAGTCCGCGGCGAAAGGTTCAATCTCGCCGGCCGTTATCTCCACCAGTGGGCGCGCGGAGAAACCGCGCAACGACGGCTTGAATTCGCCGCCTCGGGGACATTTTAAAGACGGCGGGTTGCGGCATCCGGCTTACCGGCGCAGCATCGCCGGATAGACGAAGAGGACCCAGTTCCCTGAACCGGTCATCTTCATCTCAGCCTGGATATCTTCCGCGCCGCCGTCGCGATAAACGAGTCTGCAGCGCACGAACGCGAACTCGCCGCTGATCCTTTCGTCGCGGAGAAGCACGTCCCTGATGCTGCAGTCGCGCGTAAGCCGGTTCCAGAACGCCCGCTTGCCGCTCTGGCTCCAGTCGTCCGTTCCCCGTACCCGCAGATTCTCGTCGAAATCCGCCACCAGCGTATACGTGATGGACGACGAAACCTCCTCTATCCTGTTCTGATTTGCCATGTCTATTATATGCACCAGGGTCTCCCCCGGCCCGTCCTTTACCGGCGATACACGAAGCGAGCCGCTCCGCTCCCGCGCGCAGGAGAGCACGGCGACTGCCGTGATAATTATTATAAGGGGTATTCGCATACCCGAAGCAGACACCAGAAAACCGGCCCGGTCAAGCGATTTGATGGTCCCGAAAATCCCGGAACGAATTTGCTTGACGAGCCTGGTCCGCCGCCCCTATCGTTGCGGTTCGCGTGTTGCCCACTGTCACAGGGAGGGTCTTGCATAAATGACAAAACCATCTCGAACGGCCGTCGCCCTGCTCATTCTGCTTCTCTCCGTGTGTTCGCCACTGCAAGGCGGTGAAGCGCCCCGGGAGATTTCGCTTCTCTTCTGCGGAGACGTGATGCTCGACTGGGGCATCCGCGAGGCCGTCGCAAAGGAGGGATACGGCTTCCCGCTCAGGCGAATCCGAGGCTTTCTTTCCGGTTTCGATTACCGATTCTTCAATCTGGAAGGCCCGATTTCGGACAAAGGGGAGCCTCACGGCGACAAGAAATATATCTTTAATGCCCCCCCGGGCATGGTGCGCGTGCTTACCGAAGGCCGGCTCGACGGAGCGATGCTGGCCAACAATCACATGTCGGATTTCGGCAACATCGCCCTCCTCGACACCATCTCGAACCTTTCCGCGGAGGGTATACGCACCGCGGGCGCCGGAATCGACGCCGAAACGGCCTCGCTTCCCATACTCATCTCGCGGGGGGGAATTTCCGTAGCCGTTTTCTCATTCACCAACCTCGCCCACAGGGACGCCTACGCGACGGCATCCTCGCCGGGCGTTGCACGCGCGGCCCTGGAGCCGATGCGGAAGGCTATTGAGCAGTTTCGACGCTTCACCGATTTTATCGTCGTCAACCTTCACTGGGGGGATGAATACACCAATTACCCCTCCAATGACCAGGTCGAGATGGCCCGCGCGCTAATCGACTCCGGGGCCGACGCCGTTATCGGACATCACTCTCACGTCTACCAGGGGATGGAGGTGTATCGCGGCAGGCCGATCGTCTACTCGCTCGGCAACTTTCTCTTCGGGTCGATAAACGAGGACATTCGCGATAACATCGTCGTGGCACTTGATTTCAGGAAGGAAGGACTGTCATCTATGCGGGTGTACCCCATCAGCGGGAACACCGCCTCGCACCCCTTTCAGCCGGCACGGCTTTCCGGAAGGGACGCGGAGGGCGTATTAAGCCACGTGCTGGAGATATCCCTCCCGCTCGGGTCGGACTTTCCGAAAAAGGCGGTCATGGTCGACTCCTCACTGCTCTATCGGTTCCATGCCGATCCCAAGCAACGATAGAACCACCGGTCCCTCAATCCCCGAGAAGCGCCCTATTAGCCCGCCCGGCGCCTTCGGCGCGCACGTCGACATTATACCCGCCCTCGAGAAGAACATCGTCGTACAGAAAGGCTGTCTTCATCATGGCAACCCCCGCGAGAGCACCTCGCCGTAATGAACATCATGTCGCCATTGCGGATATATTGCTATAAATATACATGTTTCGTGCAATTAATAAATCGATCCTGCCGCGGTGACGGCGGAGTTAAATCATTTGACAAAACCGGCTCATACGACGACAATTCCTCCTTCAAAGGACGGATGATGATAAAGGCACGACTTCGAACAACGCTGTCCTGCTCCCCGAAGGAAGCGTTCAGGCACTTCGAGAGCATCGCCTCGCTCGGAGCCCTTAAAAAAGAGCTCCTGGGAGCGCGGATAGCCCGTCGCGAGCCGGGCCTCGAGATAGCGGACGCGCATCTGCGGTTTCCCTTCTTCAAGCACGCGGCCGCACGGCTCAAGTACACCACCGTCCCCGAAACATATGCCGAACTAAAGCAGATAAAGGGCCCGCTCTCAGAATACCGCTGGGCGTTTTCATTCAGTGGAATCGGCGGGAACACCCGGGTCGACGTCGAAGTGGCGATCAGGCTGCCGCTGGGGCCCATGGGTTTTATACTGGGACTCGTCATCGGCCCCTTCATTAAGAGAAAGATGCGCCGCGAACTTACAACACTGGAGAAGCTTACGGCACCCCGATAATGACCAAGAACAGACCCATCATCGTTCAGAGCGACAACACCGTCCTCCTCGAGGTTGACAATCCCGATTTCGAGAACGCGCGGGACGCGATCTCCCCCTTCGCGGAACTCGAGAAGAGCCCGGAGCACATCCACACCTACCGCGTCACTCCTCTGTCGCTGTGGAACGCGGCCTCCGCGGGCCTTACGACCGGCGCCATCGTCGACGCGCTCAGGCGCTATTCCCGCTACGACATCCCCGAGATTGTGCTCACCACGATCTCCGAGCAGATGCGCCGCTACGGCCTTATACGGCTGGTGAAAAAGGACGACAGGATGCTCCTTGTTTCGTCCGATTCACTGCTCCTTAACGAAATTGTCCGGGACCGGAAAATACAACCCTATATCGCCGGCCCTGTCGACGAATTCACCGTGGAGGTGAAGGCGGACCTGAGGGGTCACATCAAGCAGGCCCTCATCAAGATGGGTTTCCCGGTGGAGGATACGGCCGGCTACGAGGAAGGCGATCCGCTGGTGTTCGGCCTTCGCGCCACCGCATTATCGGGCAATCCGTTCGTCATCCGGGATTATCAGCAGAGCGCCGTCAACGCCTTCTATCGCGGCGGGGGGCCGGACGGCGGGAGCGGGGTGGTGGTGCTGCCCTGCGGGGCGGGCAAGACAATGGTCGGCATAGGCGCGATGGCCCTCCTCCAGACCGAGACGCTCATACTGGTGACGAACACGGTCGCGATCCGCCAGTGGCGCGAGGAACTGCTCGACAAGACCGACATCGCGCCCGAGTTGATCGGCGAGTTTTCGGGTGAGAAAAAGGAGGTGAGGCCGGTAACGGTGGCCACCTACAATATCCTTACCTACCGGAAAAAAAAGAACGAAAGCTTTCTCCACTTCGACCTCTTCCGCTCCAAAAACTGGGGCCTCATTATCTACGACGAGGTGCACCTCCTTCCTGCGCCGGTGTTCCGCATGACCTCCGAGATCCAGTCCAAGCGGAGGCTGGGCCTCACCGCCACGCTCATCCGCGAGGACGCGATGGAAGCCGATGTCTTCAGCCTCATCGGCCCCAAAAAATACGACATGCCCTGGAAGATCCTCGAAAGGTCCAACTGGATCGCCGAGGCCATCTGCACGGAAATACGCATCGAGCTTCCCGAATACCTTCGCTACCAGTATTCTATCGCGAGGGACCGAGAAAAATTCCGCATCTCATCCGAGAACGAGGACAAGATCGATGTCGCGCGAACCATACTCGACCATCACCCGGGGGCGAGCGTCCTCATAATCGGCCAGTACATCTCACAGCTCGAGGAGCTGGAGCGGCGCTTCAAATACCCCCTGATCACCGGCGCCACGCCTGTCTCCGAGCGCGAGGCTCTCTATGCCGATTTCAAGAAAGGGAACATTAAAATCCTTATCGTCTCAAAGGTCGCAAACTTCTCGATAGATCTACCCGACGCCAACGTTGCCATACAGGTTTCAGGCACTTTCGGCTCGCGCCAGGAGGAGGCGCAGCGCCTGGGACGGATACTTCGCCCCAAGAAGGGCGAGAACCGCGCGTATTTCTACACCATCATTACCTCCAACAGCGTGGAGGAGAGGTTCGCCCACAACCGCCAGCTCTTTCTCACCGAACAGGGTTACACCTACGTGATCCTCAACCGGGGGATGTTCAATGAGCGTTTTTAGAACGCTTGCCGCCGCGCTCGCCATTCACCTGTTCGCCGTCGCTCCGGCATTCTCCGCCGGGACGCGGGCCGTACTCCTTTCCGAAAAAAACGGTCTGTTCGTTTCCAATGACAATGGTAATAGCTGGCACCGCTTCAACGATGGCCTCCCCGGGGAGTTTGTCCCGCTTTCGATAACCGTGGACGCGGCCGACGGCCTGTATCTCCTCACCAGGCATTCCGGCATTTTCGGCCGGCCCATGGGAGCTTCCGCCTGGCGCTCCCTCAACAGCGATCGTTTCCGTTTGCGCTCCGAGCTGCATCCGGACCGTTATCGAAAAATCACCGCCTTTGCCGCCGACGACGCGCGTGCGGGCTCGCTCGCCCTCGCCACCAAGCACGCCCTGTACCGCTCGTACGACAATGGCCGAAGTTGGGCAAGCGTCCCCATGAAGGTGCTGGAACACAATCACTACATCACCGCGCTCGCTTTCGGACCATCGGGCGTTCTCTACGCGGGGACCTCGTTTCACGGCATCTACCGGGTCACCGACCGCGGGCTCGTTTCCTCGTCGTCGGGCCTACCCCGTGAGCCCTACTCCGCGGACGCGTTCTTTTATGAGGAGGTGGGCGCGATCGCCGCCGACGGGACGAACCCGGATGTATTGTACGCGGGGCTCAATTTCGGCGGCGGCCTGTATGCATCGAGGGACGGCGGCCGCTCGTGGAGGAGCCTGGGAGCCGTGCCCGGCGACACGGGCTCACTCGTTTTAGGTGGGCTTTTAAAAAAGGGTAATTCGCTTTTCGTATCCATGGGCGGCGCGGCCTGGCGTCTCAACACGGAAACAGGGGTCTGGAGAGAGCTCAAGGTGGACGGCATCATGCGCCGTCTTCCGTCAGGCGCAAAACCGCTCGCCCTCCTCGCGCTCGACGGCACCGGCGCCTATCCACCGCTCTTTTATCGAATCGGCACGCCCGGAAGTCCGCGCGCCAACGACCTCCGCGCACGGGCCGCGGATAAAAAAGCTCTCTACGCGAGCATTCCCGCCGTGCGCCGCAATCTTGCCGGGCTTATCTCCACCATTCACGCCTGCAAGATGAACGCCATGGTCATCGACATGAAGGACGACCAGGGTAGCCTCCATTTCCCGACGAATAACGAGACCGCGCTGCGATCGGGCGCGGCCCGAAAACCGGTCGATGTCCGGGCGATCCTCGGCACGCTTCGGCGGGAGGGCGTCCATTCAATCGCCCGGGTGGTGGTATTCAAGGACCCGAACCTGTTCCGCTACGACGGCAACCGGTACGCGATCTGGAACGCCCGGACCAACGCGCCCTGGCGCGGCAGCGAGGGCGAATACTGGGTCGATCCCCATTCGACGCTGGCGCAGGAATACAACATCGCGCTCTCGAGGGAACTCGCCGCGCTCGGTTTCGACGAGATACAGTTCGACTACATCCGCTTCCCCTCGGACGGGCCCACGCACCTGTGCCGCTACCGGCACCGACGCTTCGAAGACGGTTTCAAATCCGAGGCGATCGGCGACTTCCTGGAACGCGCCAAGCGCGTCATTCCCGTCCCCCTTTCGGTGGACATCTACGGTTTCAACGCCATGTACCGTTTCGGCAACTGGATAGGCCAGGACCTGGAGGAGATCGCCGCGGTCGTCGACGTGGTCTGCCCCATGGTGTACCCCTCGCACTTCGGCGGCAGGTACTACCGGCGCTTCCCCGGCGACGAGCACCCCTACCGGATCGTGCTCGACAGCGGCGTCCGCGCCCGCGTCATCTCCGGCGACGGCGCGCCCCTGCGGCCGTATCTCCAGGCGTTTAAAATGCTCTCCCCCACCTGGGGGACAGGCTATATACAGAGCCAGGTGCGCGGCGTCCTCGAAAGCGGCGTCGGCGGTTACACCTTCTGGAACGCTAAGGGCGAATACGACATGGTGCGCCGGGCCCTGGGCGGCAGGCCCCCCGAAGGGAAATAAGCGAAGGGCTCTTTCGGCCCGCATTCAAGAATGCGCCCCCGCATGCCGATAAGTACGGCATGAATATCTCTTCCGGCATCGCGGAGATAAACCTCTCCACCTACCAGGGCAACCGGGTCGTCTCGGAAAAGGCGTTCCTGTGGCCCGCCTATAACGACGGGAAGGTGACCTCGATCCACGGCTTAATGCGCCAGACCGAGTCGAACGCCACCTACATCACGCCCTCCCCCGAGGAGCGGGAGCGCCTGCTCGGCGACCTCTTCAATTCGCCCGCGACCGAATATTCCTCGAAGGGACGGGTGTATGAGAACCGCTACCTCTCTTACCGGCCCGGCACCTTCTTCGACGCGCTCGCCTGAAAACGATTAACCCATTGCCGATATTGCGCTCATCGGGGCATGGCCCCTGTTGTGCAAAGTCTATCATAAAAAGCTTGCCGCGGCCCCAACTCTTGTGTACATTAACTCCCGTATAAACATCAGGGTTGTTTCGGGACCGGATACGCCGCGACTACCGGACAAACCGGAGCCGGCGGGTTTCCCGGTTATAAAACAATCAGTTCCTGTAAACATTTCCGCATATCATCAAATTAATTAATGGAGGAACATCCATGAGAAAGCTTTTCGCGGTATTTGCGGTGCTCGCCTTCGTGTTCGCCTTTTCATACGGCGCGCAGGCTCAGACGATGACGACGGATATCGTCTTCCTGAAGGGTGGCTATATTCCGGTATCGACAACAAGTTTTAAAGATACGTCATTTTTTGATAATGATCTTGAAGCACGAGGATTTGCCATACAGGGTGAATACAACCTTAATTTCGACGGTGTCTGGCTTGGCTTCGGGCTTGAGTACCAACGGTTAAAAGCGGAATTTGACGGTAATTTTGTGCACTTCAACCAGTTTATCCAACCGATGGTTTCGCTGAAATATGCCGCATTGGGGGGGCTCTATGTAGGCGGCGGCATTTCTGGAAAATACCTGATAGCTACGGAAAAGATAAAGGACGGTACCAACACGTATGAATGGGAAAAGGCGATAGACCTGTGGGCCAATGGAATACTCGGCTACTACACGCCGATAGGCGAAGGCGTATTTCTCGACCTTGAAGGAAGATTCGGCTACAATCTGACCAACAATCAGTTCTCAGAAATTAAGGAGAATGGAGTCAAAGAAGATACTGACAATAAGTCATCTTTCGACATCGCCTTCTACGTCGGCGTCGGTTTCCGCGCGGCCGCGTCCGATTATTAAGACTCACGCTTCATCTGCCACGTCCAGCCCCCGCCCATGGCGGGGGTTTTTAAATCCCTTCAGCCTACGGCGACCCCCGGAGCCCGCGGGTCGGCCAACGAATATCCAACGACCTCACCCCCCGGCCCCCTCTCCCATTAAGCTCGGAAGAAAGGAGAGGGGGTGTCCACACAATGGGCTTAAGGTTTAGAAGCCCTCGCCCTTTGGGAGAGGGCGCGGCAGAGCCGGGGTGAGGGCATTGAGGCTCACGGCAAATCCTCTCAGCCGCTGGCAGCTCCCCTTTGTATAGAAGGGAGCCGTATCAATGATACCGGTTGGCTTTTAAAAATGCCCAAATAAATAAAAAACCCGCTCTTTCGAGCGGGTTTTTGCGGTTGCGGTATTCCCTCTGAGTTCGTCCATTTTCTGTATCAGCCCCCGAGAAGCTGGAGGACCGTTCGCGTCTTCATGTTGGCCTGGGCCAGCATCGCAGTACCACTCTGAACCAGTATCTGGTCCTTCGTGAAGTTTACAAGAGTTTCCGCCATGTCCGCGTCGCGTATGCGGCTTTCGGACGCCTGGATGTTCTCATAGGCATTCATGAGACCCTTTGCGGCGTACTCCATTCTGTTGTAATAAGCGCCGAGGTCCGCACGCTGCTTCGCGATCTTCTGCAGCGCGTCGTCTACGATCCCGATGGTGCGGTTCGAGTTGTCGGCGGTGCTGAGGTTCGCGAGGAACTTTCCGGTCTTTTCCTTGAGGTTGAGCCCCTGAGAGGTCATAGTTCCGATGTAGACACGCTCGCGCTGGTGCATGTTGGGCCCCATGTGGAACCACATGCTCGCTTTCGGGTTGGTCCGCGAGAATTCGCCAAGGAGGAGTTTAAATTTGTTGAACTCCGCCTGCGATGCGATGCGGTCAACCTCGTCGATCAGCGCAGAAACCTCGACCTGGATCAGCTGCCGGTCTTCCTGGGTGTAGATGCCGTTGGACGACTGGACCGCAAGCACCCTGATCCTCTGTAAAATTGCCGAGGTCTGGTCCAGGTAGCCTTCCGTGGTCTGCACGAAGGACATTCCGTCCTCGGTGTTGCGCGTGGCCTGACGAAGTCCCATGATCTGGGTCCTCATCTTTTCCGAAACCGCCAGTCCCGACGCGTCGTCGCCGGACTTGTTGATGCGCAAGCCGGAGGAAAGCTTCTCCATGGAGGCGTTTACGTCCCAATGCTTGAACTTCAGCACCCTGTTCGCATTGATGGCGCTCATGTTGTGATTGATAATCATACGTCACACTCCTTTGTTTGATATGTACCCGATCTCCCTATCGGGCTTGTAAGGCCAGGTTGCACTAAATAATCAGGGAATACCTATTATTCACTGCAACCATCCATCCCTCGGCAAAGGAAAGAATGCTTGCAGTGATTATCCCTTCAGTTTTCAAAGAACCGCTCCTCCCCGCCGGGCCCTCCCGGCGGATGGAGTGACGTCATTTATCCTACCGTAACAGCTGCAATACGCCCTGCGGCTTCGCGTTGGCCTGGGCCAGCATCGCCGTGCCGCTTTGAACCAGAATCTGGTTCTTGGTGAAGTCGACCGTTACCTCGGCCATGTCGGCGTCGCGGATGCGGCTTTCGGACGCCTGAATGTTTTCATACGCGCTCATGAGCCCCTTCGCCGCGTGCTCCATGCGGTTGTAATAGGCGCCCAGATCGGCGCGCTGCTTGGAGATGACGTGCAGCGCCTGATCGAAGACCCCGATGTTCCTGTTCGCCATCTCGGGCGTCGAGAGCGTAACGGGTTCGCCCACCATGTCCTTGAGGTTCAGGGCGCGCGCCGTCATGGTCTGGATGTAGATGCGCTCGCGCTGGTGCATGTTGGGCCCCATGTGGAACCACATCGACATGCTTCGGCTGAGGCGCGCGAAGTCCCCCTGGAGCAGGTTCATCTTGTTGAACTCCGCCTGCGAGGCAATGCGGTCGACCTCGTCCACAAGCTGCGAAACCTCCACCTGGATGAGCTGGCGGTCGTCGGGCGTGTAGATGCCGTTTGACGACTGCACGGCCAGCACGCGCATGCGCTGGATGATATCGGAGAGCTGCTGGAGATAGCCTTCGGTTGTCTGGATGAGCGACATGCCATCCTCGGTGTTGCGCTCGGCCTGACGGAGCCCCTGCACCTGGGTCCTCATCTTCTCGGATACGGCCAGGCCCGACGCGTCGTCGCCGGCGCGGTTGATCCGCATGCCGGATGACAGCGACTCCATGTTCTTATCAACATTCCAGTGCTGGAATTTCAGGACCCTGTGAGTATTAATAGCGGACAGGTTGTGATTGATAATCATTCGATTCCTCCATGAATCATCGTACGTCGAGCCGGCCTCCTTGCCGTCTCGTATGGGTGGCAGTCCCGTACGATACTATCTTCGGAATCGATGAGTGGTTAATTGAAGCCGATTATAGACGATTACAGGCGATTAATGGCGATTTTAATTTATTATGGACTAATATTATACTCATTTGGCTCTATTTCGATTATTTTCACGGATTTTCCCCTAATCTTTATTTCGGCAGACTGTTTTTTTTCATGAGAGCTTTTTTTATTTTTTCGTCATACGCGTGCGAACAAAAGAACACCAACAGCGGATACGCAAGACCGTCGTCAGGATCAACGATTTTTTTACGGAATATCGCGTTATCCCCGAATCCTAAAACCGGTTCGCCCGCCCGGCGAAGGTCCGGTTGGAACGGCAGGAGCCCATGCACGTCCGGCTTTGGGTGTAATATTACAACAAATAGTGGAGAATTAACCGTTTCCGTGTATATTTTTGGAAAAAACTTGACACCATCCTTCCGATACGTATAGTAGCATCGATAACTTCGCGACCACCGGTATTATAATTCCACAGGAGATGTATGGGCCTAAACCCGTTCAGGGACTCCAATCTTAACGACCTTCAGGAGGACATTCGCAGGTTCTTCGGCGACCGCTTCGGCGAGCTCGCCGAGAGGGCCAGGGCCGAATGGGGCCTCTTCGTTAAAAAGGGACGCGAGCGGGTCACGATCATGTTCATCCCGCACTCCGCCAAGAAGATCGCCAACTTCCACCTGACGCTTTTCTCCGTCTTCTCGATCGTGGGAGCGATCGTCGCCATCGTCGTCGTCACCTCGATCGTCATCGTAAACCACGCGTCAACGATCAAAGAGATATCGAAGCTCAAGATGTACGGCTCCTACTCGAAAATTCAGATAACCCGATACAATGAGGAAATCAACCGGCTGTACGGCATCTTTCAGAAGTTCAAGCCGGAGATCACCCATCTCTACTCGCTTACGCCGGGAAACAACGTGGATTCACTCTGGGCCAAGGGGGGAAACCCCAATCCCGAGCCCCAGAACGAGGCCGGCGGTCAGGATTTGCCGACCATGGAAGTGCTCAACATCGAGGAAATGGAGCGGGAACTCCGGACTACCAAAGAGGTACTCGAGAAGATCAAGATCTTCCTTGAGGCGCGGCGAAAGATAATAGAAAACACCCCGTCCATCTGGCCCGTCGACGGCTATGTGGTCTCGCGTTTCGGCGATCGCACCTCGCCATACACCTTCAAGAAGGAATATCACCAGGGGCTCGATATCGCCTCTTTCCCCGGAGCTGAAATCCGCGCGACCGCTCCCGGCAAGGTTGAAAATATATGGTGGGATCCGGTTTTCGGTCTTTCGGTGGCGGTATCGCACAAGTACGGCTTTGTAACGGTGTATTCGCACTGCCAGCGCGTTTCGGCGGGGCTGGATCAGAAGGTGGGCAAGGGAGAGGTGATCGCCTACGTGGGACGGACCGGCAAGGCCACGCGGCCCGTATGCTTCTACCAGATAAAAATAGGGACGGACTTTGTCGATCCCGCCCCCTACCTCAACAAGATCGTCCAGTAAAAAAATCGATACTACAGGTCGTCCTCGCTTCGCTTGCTGATGAGCATCTCGTCGGAGATCTCCTCGATCTTTTCCCCGATCTGAATCGCAACCCGGCTTCCGACCACGCCCGGACGGCATTTGAATTTCTTCCGGCCGCCGATACGAAGCGCCATGTCCGAGCTGATCTTGGTGTCGGTGAGCTTGACGACGTCGCCCACCCTGAGGTCCAGCACTTCCTGCATGGTAATCTCGACCTCGCCGATCTCCGCTATTACCGGAAGTTCGACGGTCTCCAGACGGCTCTGGATGATGGACATGTTCTCGTCGGTAGCCCCCTTGCGGATGCTCGAATACCAGTACTGCGCCGAGAGCTTGGAGATGACGGGCTCGATGGTGATGTAGGGTATACAGAGGTTCGTCATGCCCTCGACCTCTCCCACCTTGGTCTCAAGCGTAATGAGCACCACCATGTCGTTGGGGGGCACGATCTGGGCGAACTGCGGATTGGTCTCGATGTTGCCCAGGCGCGGCCGCAGGTCGATGACGTTCGACCATGCCTCGCGCAGGTTTCCGAGGATACGCACGATGATGCCCTCCATCACTGAAAGCTCGATGTCGGTGAGCTCGCGGCTTATCTTGGCCGATTCGCCCATGCCCCCGAAAAGCTTGTCGATGATGGTGAAGGTGATGGAAGGGTCGATCTCGAGCACGGCCGATCCCTTGAGCGGGTCCATGTTGATGACGGCGAGCGTCGTCGGGTTCGGGATGGAGCGTATGAACTCCTCGTAGGTTAGCTGGTCCACGGACGCCACGTGCACGCTCACCAGCGCGCGAAGCTGCGCCGACAGGGCGGTCGTGGTCAGACGGGCGAAGGTCTCGTGCATCATCTGCAGCGTGCGGATCTGGTCTTTCGAAAACTTGTCCGGGCGCCGGAAATCGTAAATCTTGACCTTCCGCTGCTCCTTCGCCGCGCTGTAGTCCGTGGTGTCCACCTCGCCGGTGGATATCGCGGTCAATAGGGCGTCAATTTCGTCCTGGGACAGTATCTCGGTCATTATCGTTCACCCTTTAATACGGTCGCTTCAAGGTCAATTATAAGCCAGTGATCCCTCGTTTTTTCAAGCGTATATCGGTACTTGTAGCGGAACGGCAGCCTGGGGCCGTACCGGTTAACGACCACGTCCACATGGGCAATGTTCTTACCCGGAAGAAAAATCTCGTCGGCAATGGAAAAGTCTTTGATATAATCGTCCCTGCGCCGCGCCAGAAATTTAGCGAAATCCTCGAGTATTTTCAATTTCTCAATCTCGTCGGCGGCGTTATAGAGACGCACGTATTCGGGAAAGGCATTGATGAAGATGTCGGCCTTGATATACTTGTAGAGCCTGTCCCAGGTACCGCTCTTCTCGGCGGTAAGGGCGAGCAGCACCACCTCGGAAGGGGACACCCCCCGCTCCTGGCGCACCACGCCGCTTTTCTTCACAAGGCCCGGAGCGCGTACGATTTTAAACGAAAGGATGTTGGAACTGGGAAGCGCCGTCGGGCTCTGCATATCCGGCAGAAAGAAACCGCGCACCCGGTATTCGGAACCGGTGCGCAGATCGTACAGGCTTTTCAGGTTTATGGTGTGGGTGAGCGTTTCGTTGGGAAGCAACTCGACCGCGCGGGGATACAGGTCGCGCACCACCTCCTCGATCCTCCTGTTCATGAGCCGGTACGGCACGGTGATCGCCGCCTCCCGGCCCTGGGCATCGTAGACCACCGGCTGATAGGTTGTGTACGACGTGTCGTACGACACGAAGAACTCCTTTTTATCGGAGGTATTTTTAATGATCATGTTGAACACCACCGGCTCGTCCTCCGCGAAGGTGAAGCGGTCCATCTGAATTATAAGGACGAACGGCGATTCGGCCCTCTCGGCGGTCTGGCCGGAGGCTTCGCCATGGAGGCCCGCGAAGGCGAAAGCGGCCAGCGCCGCGAACGCGACGACCCTCACCCAACGAGCACGGCGATACAGGAGCTCACGCACAGCGGTATCCTTCCTCGAAAGATTTCTCCCTATAATATCGGCCTGGATTCTCCCACGCAATATCAAAATATCGGGGGAAAAACCTATCGGGGCAGGAGCTTTGCCAGGTATTCACGCACCTTCAGGCTTTTGAGCCTGCGGTCTTCGGTGAAAAGTCCGTTCTTCTCCTGAAACGTGTCGGCGAATTGGGTATAGCAGAGTCCCTGGATTGCCGGGAACCGCGAGAGTAACTCGATATGCTTCTTTAAGAAGTCGTCGAGCGGCATTCCCTCGTTTTTATACATGCCGAAGCCGTACCCGCCGAACTCGCTGACGATCAGGGGGCTTGCGGTCTCGCCATAGCCCCGCAGAAAAGGCGTCTGGGCGTTCTCCTTGCCAAGGATCATACGTATAAAATTATACCAGAGTGGCGCCTCCCGCACTCCCCTGACGAGAAGGGCGTAGAATTCCTCCGTCTCCTCCAGTGTCGGAATATAATGATGGATATCAGCGATGTCGGTCTTCAGGTGATGAAAACCGCTGTTATCGATGATGAGATAGCCGGGATACGCGCGCTTGCACCGGTCGAAGAGCTCGATGACCCCATCCCGCGCCTTTTTCGAAACGAAGGCGTTGTAGATTCCCCAGCTCTCGTTATAAAGCACGAGCGTCATGACCGAGGGATGGAGCCCGTCGCGGCGCATCACCTCCGAAAGCTCGCGCTCGAGCTTCATCATGTTCCTCGCCGAAGGACGATAATACGAGGGCATCTCCTCCCACACCAGAAAGCCGAGCAGGTCCGCCCAGTACAGGAAGGCCGGATGCTCGATCTTCTGGTGGATCCTGCAGCCGTTGAATCCCGCCTTCTTCATGAGCTCGATATCGGTCCTGAACCGGTCCGGTGATTCGGGCGAATATTGTCCGTCGCCGTAGTATCCCTGATTGAGAAGAAGTTTCTGATAGAGCTTCTTTTTATTCATCTTGATGATGCCCGACTCCACGCCGATCTGCCTGCTGCCGTAGAGCAGGTAGAGCGTGTCGATTTCCCTCTTCCCCTGTCTCAGGCCGATCTCTATCGGGTGCATCCCCGGCCACTCGACGCTCCATTTACCGAAAAGCTTCTCCGGCACGGCTATGTCGACATGGCCGTGGCCCATTGCGTCGAGCGCGACGAACTCTTTAAATTCCCGCAACGGGGTCTTTAGAATGCCGCGCTCCCCCTCGTGGACCTGGGACGCGTAGAGGCGCAGCGATACGTCGATGTTCCCCGGGTGTAGTCCCCGCGCGCTGCGTATGTCGAACGAAAATACCGCACCGCCCCGTTCGTCCCGGCGACAGCTTACGCCGCTGCAATAGACCCTTCCCAGCGGCTCGATCCAGACGTTCTGCCAGATGCCGGTGCATCCCGGATACCACACCATGAAAGGCTTCTTTAAAAATGTCTGCTTGCCGCGGACCTGTCTCATGGAGCGGGAATCCTCGATGAGCACCGTAAGGACGTTTTCCTCCTCGAACTTTTCAACCACGAACTCGAACGGCGTATAGCCGCCCTCGTGTTCGCCGAGGAAAGCGCCGTTAAGCCAGACCGAGGCCCGGTAGTCGACCGCCCCGAACTTGATGACGCCCGCCGTCAGATCGGCCGGACGTTTGAAATACCGGTAATACCAGAAAGCCCGGTGCGAGCCGATGGCCGTGGGGGTAAGCCCGTGGCGCGCGAGCTCGCGCTGGTTCACCTCCGACTCCAGAGGGAACGGCACGCGCACACGATGGATCGACGCGTCTTCGGCGAGAGCGCTCGATTGTCCCCGCAGCGCCCGCAGGCCGAAATCCCTGTTCTGCCAGCCCTTGAATCGACCCGTGGCCTTGCGATCGGGGCACAGCAGCCATTCTCCGTCCAGCGAGTAGCTCGGACTTCTGACGAGGTCCGGCCGGGGGAAATGGCCCCGCTCCCCGATTTTAAGCGTGCTGCCCAGCCTCAGTCGTACGAGCTCCATGGTCATCTCTCCCTTTTTGGAATGAATAATCCGTTTACAATGGCGACATTTTCATGGCGCAAAACTGTTTCGCGCAGCGCCTTTTGCAAACGAGCGAAAGCGGGGCCTTCGGTCGAGACGCGATTGACGAACGCCGTATCGCCGCGGCGCAGCAGCTCGTAGCGCACCCCGTCGCGGGTGGGCATGTAGATGAGCTTGTGGGTTTCATCGAACACCGTGCGGTGCTTGGCGATGTTGATCAGATCACGGTATTCGTCTTTCAGCACCACGCCCATATCAGGTTCGGCGAGTTCGCAGAGCACGCTGACGTCCGGATAGCGAATGCGCAGACGCTGGAAAAACTGCCCCCCCTCGGGCACGAACCAGATGCCGGTCTCCGCGTACGCGATGCGCGGGATGTTTGTCACCCTCCCCTCTATAACGCTCCTGTACGAGATGCCCGCCGCGTCTGTCTTCGCGTCCTTCACCCCCAGGATGTCGAGCACCGTGGGGGCGAAATCGATCTGCTGAACAACACCCATGTATCCCCTTGTCCTCGCTTTTAACGCGTAATCCCGGTGGAATTTAATGATCATCGGCACATGCGTCGCGTACTCGCCCCTGACGTGTTCCCCGTGGCCCAGGTCCAGACCGTGGTCATAGAGGTTCTCTCCGTGGTCCGCGGTGAAAACGATGATGCTGTTGTCGTACAGCCCGCGCCGCTTAAGGTAATCGACGACTTCGCCGACGGCGTCGTCTACCGCCGAGCACGCTCCGTCAAACAGTCCCTCGATCTGGCGCCGGTCGTCGCGGGCCACGAGCGTTTCGCTGAGCGGATTGTTGATTTTAAGATATCGGTATTGCCCGCGGTAGGCGGGATCGGTGTACTTTTTGTAATAAGGATGCGGCGATGCGTATGGAAAATGGGTCGCCGAGAAAAAAACGGTCAAAAGAAAACGCTTGCGGCGGGCGAGCGCGTCGAGTTCCGACTTGATATCGCCGATGAGAAACGCGGGGTCCGAGTTCTGGGCGAAGGCGCGCGCTTCCGGGAACAGGCGCCGCCCGGTGGCGTTCTGTATAAACGGCAGCAGGAAAAAATGGATTTCGAGGCCGCGCTGGCGGATGAGCGTGGTGAAGTTAAACGAAGGAGCCCGGACCCTGTCGAAGCAGCTCATTCTGGAAAAAATGTCACCTGCGTAATCCGCCACGGCGGACGTAACGTAGCCGTTTTTTCGCAGGGCCTCGGGCAGGTCGAGCCGCGCCGCGGCGAGCTCATCCCTTGAGGGAAACATGTGACGGATGCCGTGCTGCGCCGGGTACCTTCCGGACAGAAGACTGTACCACGAGGGGAAGGTGCGCGGCAGCTGCACGTGGAAATCATGAAAGCTCGTCCCTTCCGCGGCCAGGGCATCGATGTTCGGAGTGAGGCCCTTGCGCGAGCCCCAGGCCGAAACGCGGTCATAGCGGAACGAGTCCGCGGCGATGATTATCAGGTTCGGTCCGTCGTTGCGGTTAAACGGCACCAGCCAGATTAACGCCGCCAGGGCGGCGCCTGTGGTCAGGGCGACAAGCGCGCGACGCGGGAGACGGGCACAGGCTCCATAGAGCGCCCCGCCGAGTTGCACCATCACGCCGATCGTAATCGGGATAAAGCCGGCACAGACGACAAGCCTGAATGCGTCGACCAGGAGGCCCGGCACTCCGTGCGTAACGAGCATCTGGAAACCCGCAAGTACCGCGCCGCGCGCGTGGAAGTGCTCATTATACAGGGCGGGATGGTTCCGTATGTCCGCGAGGAGAAATGCGAGCATGAAGACCGTGCTGTACAGCGCGACCGTCACAACGGCCTTCCTGGTCGTAACGCGCCGGAGCGTCGCCGCACACCACAAGTAAATGCAATAACCGGCCGCCGCGCCCGAGGCGCCGCCTATCGCGACGTAAGCTGCAAGCACCTTCGCCTGGTGGAGCAGGATGAGCCATTTGAATTCCGCGAAAACGAAATCTTCCAGCGCCTGCACCCGCACGCCCATCACCGAGAACGAGGCGGAATAGAGCAGGCCAAAGACAAAGGCGCAGGCGAAAACGGCCGCGCCCACGGCGAAGGAGCGCCACAGCGCGGCCCCGCGTTCCCCCATGTCGCCGCGCGTGAACGCGGCGACTATCCTCGTTCCGATTCTGGTCATGTAGTGTTGTTCCGGTCAGAGGCCCGCCGCCGTGCAGATCGCGTCCGCCGCGCGCATGCCGTCCACCGCCGAGCTCACGATACCCCCGGCGTGGCCCGCGCCCTCTCCGACCGGATACAGGGAAGGAAGCGATACCGACTGCAGATCGGCTTCGCGGACGACGCGCACCGGTGAAGACGAGCGCGTCTCTGCGCCGATGATGACGCCCTCATCACCTATAAAGCCCTTCATCTTCCTGTCAAAACTTTTTAGGGCGATAGCGAGCTCGTCCGCTATCCAGCCTGGAAGGTATTCCCTGACCCGCGCCGCACGCACGCCCGGACGGTAACTCGTCGCCGGAACGCTCGTGTCCGGTCCGCCGCCCAGAAAAGAACGAATTCGTTCGACCGGGGCCTCCCAGCCGCCTCCGCCGGCCTCGAAGGCCTTGCGCTCTATCTCCCGCTGGAACCCGATCCCCGCAAGCGGTGACGGTCCGAGATCATCCGGGGAGACCGTAACGACGAGCGCGGCGTTGGAGTACTCTCCGTCCCTGCCCGAATAGCTCATGCCGTTGGTGCACAGCAGGCCCTCCTCTGACGACGCGTTGACGACCTCCCCCCCCGGACACATGCAGAACGAGTAAACGCCGCGGCCGCTTTGCCGGTTGTTGAATGTCAGACGGTAATCGGCCGCCGGAAGCGGCCGCTTTTCGGCCGCTTTGCCGTACTGTATCCGGTCGATGAGCCGGGCGGGATGCTCGATCCTCACGCCGACGGCGAAGCCCTTTTTCTCAAGCGCAACCTTCTCGCCGGTCAGCATATCGTACACGTCGCGCGCCGAATGACCGGTCGCGAGCACCACCGCCGAAGCGCGGTATTCCCCGCCGGTCGCGGTGGTCACACCCGCGGCCCGGCCCCCCTCGCGTATGAGTCCGGTCACCCGCTCCCCGAAACGGATGGTCGAGCCCGCATCCTCAATTCGCCTTCTGATATTCCCGAGCAGCGGAATGAGGCCGTCCGTGCCGATGTGCGGCCGTGCATCGTAGAGGATCGCCGTTGGCGCACCGCAGTCGACCATGGTCTGAAAAAACCATTCCACCTCGGGGCGGTGTATCCTCGTCGTAAGCTTGCCGTCGGAGTACGCCCCGGCGCCGCCCTCGCCGAAGAGCACGTTGCTCTCGGGATCGAGCATGCCGCCCGCCCTGAGCGCGTGTATATCGCGCATGCGCTCCTCGACAGGCCTTCCGCGCTCCAGCACCAGCACGCGCGCGCCGGCTTCGATAAGCCTGAGCGCGCAGAAGAGGCCCGCCGGACCGGCGCCGACAACGATCACCGAAAGTCCAAAACGCGCTCGCGGCGCCGGGTACCCTTCTGCGGGCACCCACAGCCGAGCATCGGTCATGGCCGGCACCGTGGAAGCGAAGCGTTCCGGCACATCCGCAATCACACGGTACCGATATACGATCCTTCCCTTGTCCCGCGCATCGAGAGACTTACGGTCGATCGACCATTCGGGATCGATATCAAGGCCCAGACGCTCGCGGAGCAGGGAGCCTATCCGCAGTTCGGGCTCGCCGGGGAAGAGTTCGATGTTTTCTATTATAATCTTCATGATAAAAAGGTGTGGACAGACGAGCGTTGCATCCTCTATCTTAGGATCATAACCGTCAACGGCCCCGCCATAACGGCGTATACAACGGGGCCCTCTTATTTGCAACAATAAGATCTGGCAATGGACATCATCGACGACAGAAAAACGCTGAATCTGGCGAAGATCGGCAGCATCAACCGCCAGATCAACTCCAGCATGAACCTGCCGGAGCTCCTGACGGTCATTCTCGAGACCGCCCGCGAGATCCTTCACACGGCCGGCGCTTCGCTTCTGCTCTCGGACCTTTTGACCGGGGACCTCATCTTCAACATCGTGCTGGGCGAGCACAAGGAGGAGATCAAGGGCGAGAAGGTGCCGCGCGGCCTGGGGATCGTCGGTATCGTGGCGGAATCAGGAAAGCCACTCATCGTCAATAACGCGCAGAACGATCCCAGGGTGTTCAAGGGCATCGACAGCAAGTCGAGCTTCACCACCCGCAACATCATCTGCGTTCCGATGACCGTTCAGGAGCGGAACATCGGTGTGCTTGAGGCCGTCAACTCGATCGACAGGGAGGCTTTCGACGAACTCGACGTCGAGCTCCTTTCGTATATCGCCGGACAGGCGGCGATCGCCATCACCAACCGGCGCCTCCTCGACGAGCTCACCAGCCGCGTCAAGGAGCTTACCGCGCTGTACGAAATATCGCAGACGGTCTCCTTCTCCCGCATCGAAGGGGACCTGCTCGATACCGTCATGGCCACCCTGCCCCGCTCGCTGGGGGTCGAACGCGCCTCGCTCCTCCTCTACGACAGGGCGAAAAACTCACTGGTGCTCCATGCCGCGCACGGCCTCCCCGAAGACGTCCTCCCGGGGATGGAAACGCCGATCGACAACTCGATCTCGGGCCACGTGTTTCGGACGGGCGACCCGCTCATCGTCGCCGACAGGGAAAACGAAATCCAGTTCATTGAAACGGACCGCCGCAGAAGCTATCGGACGCCGTCCTTCATCTCCGTTCCGGTCCGCAGCGAAAACGAAGTGATCGGGGTGATCAACGTCACCGACAAGACCGACTGTTCCATTTTCAACGCCTTCGACCTTCGGGTGATGTCGACTATCGCCAACCACGTTACCGAGGCGGTGCGAAACATCCAGTACCAGAAAAACAAGGAGGCCCAGCGGCGCTTCGCCCAGGAGCTGGACATCGCGGCGGAAATCCAGCGGAAGATCCTTCCGGCGATACCGCCCGTTTTCGGAAATCACCGCATAGCGGCCTTCAACCGCCCGGCTAAGGAGGTGGGGGGCGATTTTTTCGATTTTTTCAATTTCGGCCCGAACAAGTACGGACTGGTAGTCGGGGACGTTTCGGGGAAGGGAATTCCCGCCGCTCTTTTCATGGGTTCGGCGCGCAACGTAATCCGCGCTGAGGCCAGGATAAGCACCCAGCCCGGACCCCTGCTGGTCCATTCCAACCGCTACGTATACGACGATTCAGAGTACGGGATGTTCGTTACGGCCTTTTATATGCTCATCGACAGCCACAACAAGCTCCTCACCTACGGGAGCGCGGGCCACAACGACCAGATCATTATAAAAAGCAGGGACCGTCAGGCCGTGCGCCTTAACGCAGCGGGAAGGGCCCTTGGCCTGTCCGCGGATTCCGCGTACGAGGAAAGGGTCTTCATATACGAAACCGGCGACCTGTTGCTCCTGTTCACCGACGGCGTGCTCGACTACCTCGGGGAGGGCGATATTGACCGGGGCGAGGAGCGCCTCATCGAGATCGCGCTCCGTTACTTCGAAGACGACCCCTCGGCCATCATCGGTTATTTCAGGGAGCTGATCTCCAATAATGCGGTTGACAATTATTTCATCGACGATTTCACCATTCTCTCGGTGAAATTCTGACCCCCAGGAACCAAAGTGAAAAAATACCGGGCGATTTTTATCGGCGCGGGGGTGTTGATCCTCGCCCTGCTCATCTACAGTTTCGGCGTGAAAAAAACCATCGACGACATCTTTGCCATGGGATGGCGTTTCTGGATCATCGCAGGGATATTCCTTTTCAACAACATTTTCATGACCATCGCCTGGAAGGTTCTCATCAACCACCCGGTCAGGCCGTCATATTATCTTCAGCTTTTCCTCGCACGCGTGGCGGGCGACTCCACCTCGTCCGTTAACGCAATGGCCTCGGCCGCCGGCGAAGCGCTCAAGGCAATCTATATAAAGGACGCGGTCCCCATCCAGACCGGCCTCGCCTCGGTCGTCCTCGACCGTACCATACACATTATCTCGAACGTACTAATGATGCTTACCGGCATCTTTATCAGCTTTTTCGTGCTCAACATTCCCCTGTGGATCTCCGTCTTAACGCTCACCGCGTTCATGCTGCTCCTGTATATGATGATGGTAATTTTAAAAAAACAGCGGCAGGGCTTCGTCCGTTATCTCCTGACCCGCATTCCCGTACGCTGGCTCGATCGTTTCATGAACGAAAAGCGGTGGGAGAAGGTTGATACGCTCGACGGGGATATCTCATTCATCTTCAGCACCGGGAAGACCATGAAATGCTTCTATTACTCCCTCGCCATTCATTATCTGTCGGGTTTCTTTTTTTCCAGCCTCGAAATATACCTTATTGTCATCTTCTCGGGGAATTCGATCACCTTCGTACACTCCATGTTCCTGTATATCTTCAGCATGTTCCTCACCAGCGTCATCTTTTTCATGCCGGCGAACCTCGGCACCAGCGAAGGGTCGTTTTCACTGGCGTTGCAATTTCTCGGCTACGATCCGGCGATCGGCCTTACGGTCGGCCTCATCAAGCGCCTGCGCACACTGGTGTGGTCGCTCATCGGCATCATCATTCTGTTTTTCGCGGGCATGACCAGAAAGAGCTGATGGAGGTCGCATGCCTCACCGCATGTACTCGCACCTGAAATAACCATCAAGCCTGAATATCCCCTTCTCACGGCCGATGATCACCGGGGACACGTTGGTGATCTCCACGATATCGCGTTTTTCATCGCCCGCCAGAAGCGATGAAGAGAGCTTTCCGAGGTACGGGAGGTGTCCGACGATCAGCACGTTAACGCCAAGCACTTTAAGCTCGTCCTCCATGGGCCGTATCGGGTCGTCGGGGTTGAGGAAGGACCGCTCTTCGACATGGACCCCGCCGAGGGCGAACGAAACGGCTTCGGCGGTCTCCCGTGCCCTGGTTTTTCCGCTGTGCAGTACAAGGCCGGGGTAAAACGGGAGCTTTCGTAAAAATTCTGAAAGGCGCTTAACCTGCGAACGCCCCTTGTCGGAAAGCGGCCTCTCCGGGTCCTTCTCCGAAGCGACGGCGTCACCGTGCTGCACCAGGATAATCTTCATCGTGGCACCTCCTTCCTTCCTTTTTTTAACCGATTATAACCGATCATATCGGATTAAGGCAAACGAAAATCCCGGCTGAAAAACTGTTTGATTTATTTCCGACCGTCGGCAGGTATTAAAGGAAACAGACACCATAAAATTATGACAGGCGAGCCCGTCCTCCCCCGGTGATGACGGGAAGGCGGAACTACCAGATGACAAAGGAAAGCGGCGGGACTATGGGAATAAAGAGGCTCTATCACCGGCTGCGGGGCACGCCCTTCTATCGGAAAAGGAAAAAGGCCCTCGTGCTCGAAGGCGGGGGCATGCGCGGGATATTTCTCACGGGCGTGCTGCAGAGCTTCACCGACCGTGGATACTTCCCCTGGAAAATCATTATAGGTTCCTCGGCCGGGGCGCTCACGGGCGCGGCCTACGCCGCGCGGCAGATCCATCTTGCCCGCGACGCCTTTTTCACCGAACTTCTGTCCGGACAATTCATCAAACTTTCCAACATCCTTCGCCCCGAAAAGCACATACTGAACCTGGACTGGATGGTCGACACCATCATACACGGCGCCGAGCCTCTCGACGATCGCGCCCTGTCCCGCGCGTGCCCCGTGCTCATCACCGCCACCGACTGCCTCCCCGACAATCCCCCGCAGACGCTGTACTTAAGCTCGCGGCGCGACGATATGTCCCTGGCCCTCAAGGCGACCGCCGCCATACCCGTTCTCTACCGCGGCTTCGTCGAATACGCGAAACACCATCTTCTGGACGGGGGCCTGCTCGATCCGATTCCATACGCCAAGGCGCTGGAGATGGGGTTCGACGAGGACGAGATACTGGTGGTCGTCACGCGGCGGCGCGGTTATCGCAAGAAGGAGGAGTCGTTCTGGGTCAAGTCCCTTTACGAATCATACTACAAAGACCACCGTTACCGCTTTCTCGTCGAGGCGATCAGCAGCAGGTATCTGCTGTACAACAAGGCGCTGGACGAGCTCGAACAGCGGCACCCGGAAATCGACGTCATCTATCCCCCGGACAACTTCCGGGTGGACCGGCTCAGCCGTGACGGTAAAAAAATAATGGAAGGCTTCGCGCAGGGCGCCGTGGCCGGAAGGGACTACCTGCGGCACCTGCGCGGCTGATCCCGGCCTTTATTTTTTCGGGGGCTTCGCCGCCTCTTTGTCGATCCCGCCCTTTATCTTTTCCATGCTCTCCCTGTGTTTGCCCATGATCTCCTCATAGGCCTTGCGGTAGGATTCCCGCACAGCCTGCAGGGCCTCAAAGTTTATGCGATGCTGCTGCGCAACCTTGTTCGATTCTTCCTTTATACGATAAAAGGTGTCGTACATTTCCGTCTTGTCTTTCCCGAAGCGATCGAGGATCCCCTCGATGGAGGCCGCCGCACTCTCATTGAGCAGTGCGTCGTCTTCGAGGTCGCGCTGCAATATCGTAAGCTCTTCTCCGGTCTTTTCGATCTCTTTCTTCCCGACGGGCGCCCTGCCGCCCAGCCGCGAGTTAAGATCGCCGAGCTTTCCAGACGACCTGGAACTGCGCTCTCCCATGTTGTTGATATAGCCCTCAAAGCGCTTCCCCCGCTCTCCCGGGTCGCGCTCCATCTCCCCGTCGCGTTCCGCCTTCCAGGCCGCCATGTCGGCCTCTCCTTCATCGTCGGCCGGAGACTCGGCGAGACCGATTTTCGTCTTCGATGACGGGCCGAGGTTCTTCCTTCCGTAGGGGTTGCGCACCTCGAGCGCGCCTTCCTTCATTTCGACGCGCGAGTCGGCGCCGTCGCTGACGCCGACCAGAAAGTCCGTACCTCGAACCGAACAGACCGTCGTGGGAGTGACCACCTTCCGCTCCGAGCCCCGCGCCAGCTTCTGGAACCGGGCGTTTATCGCCCCCGATATCACCGAAACGGAGCCCGAGTCCTTCACAGCAATACTGCCGATCCTCACCCTGCTCTTTTCCATAACGCGTATCTCGCTGCCGTCCCCGTATCCGATGACCGCAATACCCCCGGCGCCCGTCATGACCATGTCGCCGTCGGCGAGCGACTGGCCCAGGCCCGCGGCCGATGATTTCCCCTGGCGTAAAAGAGATACATCGCCCACAAGGAATGAAAACTCGAGCGCAAGCGCCCTTTCCGATCCAGCCGCCGTTATAAGCGCCATGAGTATCGCGGCGCACGCGCGCGCCACCGTTATCCTTATCATCCTTCGTCGTCCTCCTTGTTTTTGTAATTCATGCCGATAAGGGTTATGTCGTCACCGGGACGCTGACTGCCGCTGAATTCCATCACCCTTTCAAATATCGTCTCGATAAGCTCGTGGATATTCTTATCCATATATTTTTTAAGAAGCTCCAGGAAAACGCCCTGCCCCATTATCCTGTCGCTGGGACCCGTCAGCTCAAAAACGCCATCCGTGTAGAAGACAAGCCGGTCACCGCCGCTGATGCTGATGCGTTCGTTCTTGTAGACCGAGTTTTCGAAGATTCCGACGAACGGGCTGTTAGGGTCGAGAAACGCATAGCTTCCGTCCGCGCGCATAACGGCGGGTGAGGGGATACCCGCGTTACAGTAGGTGAGCGTATCGGCCGCAAGGTCAAAGAGCCCGTAGAAAATGGTCACATAATTGTAGCTCATCCGCTTCTGTGACCCGATCAGAAACCGGTTGACCTCGCCCATGAACTCGGAAGGAACGGGACTCGAGGTCTTCACCGAGCTGATGGCGGTTTTCACCATGGCCGAATACAGAGCGGCGGGCACCCCGTGGCCCGATACGTCGGCGAACACGAAGGCGAAAAGGTCTTCATCGTACTGGATAAAATCGAAAAAATCACCGCTTACCTTTTCCACCGGCCTGAATTTAAGCGCGAGATCGACGCGGTCGAGGTGGGGCAACGCCGCCGGGAAGAGACAGCGCTGCAGGTTGGCGGCGATATCGAGCTCCTTTTCGATTTCGATGTTCCGCGTCCTTATCTCCTCGTTCAGCGCCTCGAGCTCCTTGTTTTTCTGCCTGAGCTCTTCCAGAAGCGCGCGATTCTCGAGAACGAGCCGCCGCGCCTCCAGGGCCCTTTTAACCGAAATACCTATCTGCTCGTTCTTGAACGGCTTGAGGATGAAGTCCGTCGCCCCGCTCTTGAGCGCCGATATGGCGATGTCTATGTCGCCGTAACCTGTTATTAGAATAACCGGAATCCCCGAGTCGACGAGCTGGACCCTGTTGAGGAACTCGATCCCGTCCATGCCCGGTAGATTGACGTCGGCGATGATCACATCAACCATAGAGAGATTCTCCGAGCGAAGGGCCTCCTCCGCGCTCTCGTACCCTCTCGCACTGTACTCCTTCCGGAGGATGCGGTAGATGAGGTCGTTTACGAGCTTGTCATCGTCGATGACCACCACGTTCGCTTTCACGCTGGCTGTGTCGCTCAAGGCTTTATCCTCCCGTCATCCAGCGCGTTCAGGTACAGCCGTATGCCGGCCCAGTAGGCCGGATGGCTGAACTGTCTCCTCGAGCGAACGCCCTGCTTGGCCCGTTCGAACGCCACGACGACTTCGGTCCCCGCTGCGAGCTCGCGATAAAAAATATCGACGAAAACCGCGTTGTTGACATCGTGCACCGCGGCGTCGTTAATTACCAGCGCCCGCGCACCGCGCATTGACGCGTACAGCGCAAACTCCGAATGTCCCACGGCCCCGAACGCGTCGCCTGACGGCAGATAAATGATAGAGCCCCCCTTTACGACGTCTGGGTACGCGTTCCCTCCGAGTGAGAGCGCCCCTGTCATCGGGTTGTACGCAAGCTCCGCCATGAAATGTCCCACGCCCGACCGGAGCGCCGTCTCGGCGCCCCAGGCTATCCCGGACTGGCGCAGCGCCACGCGTTCAATCTCATGATACAACGGGCCCCGTGGCCCTCCCACCAGGCTCACCCTCGGCCGGATGGCTTCGTAGTCCCGCAGGGCGGAGATGATGGAGGAGCAATACGCCACCCGGTGGGACTCGTCGAGCAGCTCCTTCTCTCCGGTTATTTCGAACGGCACCTGTTCGAGTTCATTGTCGACGATGAAAACGACCGACTCCCTCCCGCGGTAATAATTCTCAAATGGCTTCAAGAGCGCCGCCAGGTCGCGCGAAATGGGCGCAACGCTTCCAAAGGCCCCGATCGCCTCACGGTAGCGCTCCGTTAGGAGGAGCGCGCGATCGTAACCATCCTTAATGCGTACGGGCTCGATAAACTGCCGCGCGATGGTCCATCCGAGTATATCTTTCCCGTTTTTAACCAGGTAAATCACGACCGCCGTATCGGGAATCCTGCGCTGGAAAGCCTCTATGGGGACCACGCCGGCGATCGCTCCCGCCTGCAGGGCCGGACGGGCATTCAGAAGCTGGATAAAGCGATCCCGTCCGGATATTCTGTCCCGTATACCCCTAAACTCGGCCGCCGCCTCGCGCTGAATACCCGAAGCGATACCGGGGAAACGCGAGCGGAGCCGGAGCTGCTTCTTCGTCTCCGCGTAGACGAGCGCGGAGAGATAATCGCGGCGGCTCATCCTGTATGAAATCATAAAATCGAGGCTCTGCTCCACCAGGTCAATCCTGTTGAATGCCGAAAGAACATCCGCCGACTCGTCGAACGCATGGAGCCCGACTGCCACGCGCGACTCGACCCTCAGCCATTCCTCCTCGGACGCGTCCTTTTTTTTCAAAATTCTCGCAAGTTCCAGCCGCGCGCCGAGCAGCTCGAGAACGTAGCGGAATCCGGCCGGCGCCTCGCCCAATGATGACGCGCGGGCCGAGGCCTCGTCGAACCGTCCCAGCGAAATCTCGTTCTCGAGGAGCAGCAGCTCGAGAGGAAAGAAGAGCGGGAGTGTGGCCTCCAGAAGCGCCCTTCCGGTCTTCGCCGATTCATACGAAGCGTGATAGCGCCCGGCCCTGAGCAGCTCCATGCCATAAGCATACTGGTACGCCGCCCTGAACGCCGGGACCTCCCTGCTTTTCGTCGATTCGTTCACCGCGCCGAGGATCGTGAGCGCGTCTCCGTGGCGTCGCTCGGCCCTGCTTAATCCGTAAAGCTTCATTAAGAGCGGCGCCGAGTCCATCCAGAATCCCCCCGCCGCCAAGCCGTCAAGGTCTATCGTACTTGTGAAGGCATGAATACCCGAAAATCTTTCAGCTTTCATGAAGCGGTCTATAACAATAGCGACCGGGAAAGTGGAGAGCGCATCGAATCGCCCGTTTTCTTCCAGCAGGGGGGCGGCCTTCGGCCTGACGAGGTCGCCATCCTTCTCGGCAAAGAGTGCCATGATGCCGGAAAATCGGCGCGGGAGGCCCCTGGCTTCCCGCGTTCCTCCTCCAAGAAACGCGATCTTGCACATCTCGCGCGGCGAGAAAGGTGTACCGGCACCCATGCCGGATACGATGCTTCGCGCATCGGACTCTCTACCGCTCATATACAGGTATTCGGCAAGGAGCAGTCGCAGCCGGTCGACAGGCACAAGCGAACCGCTCCCTGTCAGCGACGCCTGCAGTGCATCATGTGTTGGCGTGCCTCCTCTGGCAATATCAGCGGCGAGGGCGAGCGCCCGGTATTCGGCGGTTTGCGTGGCGCCCTGTTTCATGCGGCGCTCGATAATTTCGACCGCCTCCCCGGCGGCCCCCCCGTAGAGCAGCAGGTAGGCCTTATAGGCCATGGCCCTTTCGATCAATTCGTCCACGGTCGGGCTCTTTGCCGCAAGCGCCCGGTTTATCATGGTCGCCGCCGTCCCATGATCGTCGGCGAGGAGCGCGAGCTCGGCCGAATGAAGCGCGTACAGCGCGGGCGCGTTTGCATCACCGCGCACGCTGTCGTTCCAGCGATCGAGGAGCGCCCGCGCATGGGCGGCATCGCCGCGCCGGAATTCCTCGACGAACATGGCATACAGCGAGTCATCCGACCGTTTGCCGGTCTCCGAAATATCGATGGCACTCCCGGCCTCCCCCAGCGCCAACGCGATTCCCGACGGGCCGCCGATATCGGCGTTCAGCCGGTCGCGCGGCGCCTCGAGAGTACGCCCTACAAGCTTTGCCATATCCTCCATGCCGAGGCCGTGGCTGACAACGACCGATCGCGCCCCCGCATACCGTGCCGCTTCGAACGCGAGCGCGATGCGCTCTTCATTAAATTGTTCCATATTCAACACGAGAACCTCGGCGCCCAGACGGTTGCCAAACAGCGCCGCGGGAGAAAGCGGACCTTCCTCTTCGCCCTGGTCCACCAGCACCGAGAAGCGCGCGAGCTCCGCACCCGGAGGGGCTCCGTCGCGCATGACCATCCGGGCGAGCGCCGGGATTTCCTGTAATTTCTCCCGCAGTTTCGGATCGGGGGTGTACAGGCTCGTGAAGGGGGAACCGCGCCGTTCGCCCCCGCGGGCAATATCATCGAGCGAAGTTGCGAACATGAACGGCGGAAAACCGGAAGGCCCGAGAAGCCGAAACAGCTCCGCGGCAGTATTGTCGAACACCACGAAGCGCGGCCCGGACTCTTCGCCCGCTTCCGAAAGGAAGTGTTTCAGTCCTGTTCGAAGCCGTTCACGCCCGTCTTTGTCCGCATTTCCGATCATCCGGAATTCGACATTCTTCCCTCTGAGGCGCCAGCCGTAAACCGAACCACCGGCGAATAAAAACCTGAACGCCGTGGAGGCTTTTATTTCGGGAAGCGGTTTTCTCTGGTGGCGCAGGAACGAAGCGAAAACCGGTCGCTGTTTTTCCAGTCCGTCAACGAGTCTGGCGAACTCCCGGTCATTGTCCGCAATCGATTTTCCGACCGCCGCCATGTCCTCGGGAGAGCGTGCCGCGGCCTCGAGCAGGCCGGAGCGCTTTTCGGCCAGAGCGGCGCGCGAGGCCGAGAGGGTCATGGCACGCCGGTAGGCCAGCGAATCGTCCCTGTCATAGAACTCGGGCGAGGCGGCCCGTACAATTAGAATGCGTTCCGTCGCCCGTTTCCTCTCGAGGACTGACAGCGCCCCTCGCGCATCACCGCGAAGCGCGAGCAGTCCCGCAAAATCATCGTACAGGCGCGTCACCCTCCCGATTTCACCGGAGTGCGGCAGCGGACGGGCTTCGAGCGAATCCAGGGCACGGCGATATCGCTCAATGGCGGATTCCGCGGCGCGGACTCCCTCGAGTGACGCGCCGCTTTGACGCAAAAAGCCCGCGATCGTACCGTCAATCACCCACAACAGATCATCGTATTCGAACTTACGCGCGGCCGCCTCCGCGTTCATGAAGGCCTCGTACGCCTCATCGATCATGCCCAGACGCGCCCTGCACCGAGCGGCGTTGAGCAGTAGTCTGACAGAGAGCCTGCGCGAAGGCTCTTTGGCGGCCCGCTCGAGCGCGGTGGTAAATCCGGCCTCCGCCTGCGAATATAAACGATAAATTTCACTCTCCCTGTCGAACTCACGGCGGGCCGTCCCGGGCCGGTCGGCTCCGCGGCCGGCCTCAATGCCAGCCAGGAGTTCCGCCTTGTAAAACCGGAGCACGGACAGGGCCACGTCGACATCGTAGTGGACCCCGGCGGTTTCCCCCGCCACCTTTATTCGCAGCGACCGGACTTCCTCCTCGGTATGCTTGCGCCGCAGTACCTTCGCGTCGGCCTCAAGCCGCGCCATCGCCGACTCGAGGCGCCTCTTCTCGTATCCATTCCTGAACGCCGAGATACGTTCGACGAGGACGTCAATATCGGAAACGGGCTCCCTGAGATACAGTGCGTTTTCGGCCAGATAGGCGTAGAGGATGGAAAGGTTGATGATCGCGATAAACGCGCCCTCAAGGTCGTTTACCTTCGGGTCGGCCGCCAGGTCCCACGCGCGCGCGAACGCAGCGCGCGCCGCGCCGTACTCATGAAGGAGAAACCGGCAGTACCCTATGTTATTGACCGTCCGTATCCGCGTCTCGTTGTCCACCCTTCCCGAGCGTTTGCCGAGCAATTCGAGTTTCCGCTCCAGAAAGCGTATCGACGCCCGGTATTCGCCCATCCCGTAGTACGCCTCCTCCTGGAGGGAGAGGTTGAGAAGGCGCTTGCTCATGGTGTCGAGTTCGGTGAAGATGCGGTTTTCGCCGATGACGGCGACATCGCTGCCGAGGTTCCACAGCGGTATCGGGCCGAGGCCCAGAATCTTGACTTTAAGGTAGTATTTACGCTCATCGTCGGTGTATCGTTTCAGCAGCGAATCGGCCAATCCGAGATACGAAAGCGCCGTTTCGGTATCGCCCAGCTCCCGGTGGCAGTAGGCGATCTCCTGCAGGTAGCGCGCCCTGTCGATTTTAATACGGTTGGCCGCTGCAAAGTCGAGCACCTTGTTGAACCAGGCAATGGCGTCCTCGTGGCTATTCTCCATTCTGGAAAGCAGCCCGAAGAAGCGGTAGAGGTCAAGTATCTGCTGTTTGTACCGGCGAATGTTCCTGCCCGACGCCATGGTCTGGTATACGTTAAGGGTCTTGTTCATCTCCTCCCTGGCCCGGCCGTAACGGCCGTCCTGCCAGTAACAGTAGCCCAGGTGGTAGTAGAAGAGCGCCTCCTCGATTCGAGAACCGAAGCTCCGCTTGAAACGCGCGGCGTGCTCGTAGTGCCAGAGCGCGCGCGGGTAATTGTTCAACAGAAAATAGGTGTTGGCGATGTTAAGATGCAGGTTGCCTTCCTTCCCCGGGTTTTTTGTCTCGTCGTTTATCTCCAGAGCCTTCTCGTACATCCGGATGTTGCTCTCCCATAAATAACGGGGGAAAAAGCGCGCAAAGATCGATTCATTCCTGCCACCGGTATCCTCGAGGTCGTCCCTGCGCCGCAGGTCCACATACTGCGAAATCCATCCCTTCAGCATGTACGGATCGACGAAGGTGTCGTCGATGAAGAGCGCCCAGTCGAGCTCGTCGATGCATTTCCGGAAGCTTCCGAGCAGCGCCTCGCGGTCTCCCGCCCGTTCCAACGCCACGCCCTTCTTCGCGTAGATGTATCCGAGCCCATAGATATGCGCCTTGTCAAAGTCCATGCGCGCGATGGGCAGACGCTCCAGGTATTCCCCTTCGAGACCGTCAAGCGCCCGCGCGTCGCCCCCCTTCCAGTCCGAAAATGCGTCAATATACAGCACGTGGGCGCGCGCGCCGTACTCGTTGTAGATGTCCTCGAAACGTTTCTTCAGGTGCAGGTAAGTCAGAAGCCACACATATTTTTTATAGAGCGCGACGGCCCCGGTATAATCGCCCGCAAGCTCCGCGCGTTCGCCGTATTCCTCGTAATAATCGATGAGCTTCATTACGATCGCGGGAAAATCCCGCTGCTTCCATAGAAGAAGATAGTTGTTCGCCGCCGCGGAATAAAACGCCTCGCGCTCCCTGAAGTTTCGCTCCGCGCCGGCGATATCTCCCAGCAGGATATTGCTCAGGTAATAGACTATATCGTTCTTCCTGACGATCTTAAGCGACTCCTGAAGCTGGCGCCTCGCCGCCGGCATATCGCCAAGGTCGAAGTGCGCCTTCCCGATGACGTATAAAAGCAGTCCCGGAAGAAGTTTGTTATCCCGATACCCGACCATCATGTTCCTGGCGGCGGCGAGGCGCTTCCCCGCGTCCGCCTCCCCGTCAAAGAGCTCGAGGATGCGAATCATCGTGTCGTTACGAAGATAGATGAAGCTCGAATCGAGCACCGCGATAAATGACGGGTGAATCCCGTCGGCAAGCCGTGTGGACTCGAGCGCGGCGAGTTTGTAGCGAACGTAAAAAGCCCTGCCGTAGTCGGCATGGTTTCTCAAAATATCTCGATAAACCCCGGCCGCGGCCGAACGGTTTCCCGAACGCACGTGTTCATCGGCCAGGTCCTCCTTCAGATAGGGGATGATGGCCGCCCTGCCCGGCTCGGCCGCCATTCCCGCGAGGGATTCGGCGATGATACGCTCCCCCGGCCTGCCGTAAAAACGCTCGCCGATGTAACGTCCGAGCACCGTCCGATAGTCGTTCCTGTCGGCGGAGAACGAAACGAGGAGCTTCTGCAAACGCGCCGCCTCGGCGGTACGGCCCATGCTGTGGTTTAGCCTCGCCGCCTCGGCGATTGCGCGTGCGGTGAACGCGATCGATTCCGCGTCCTTCGCCGCGCCGAAGAAATGATACACCCGTTCCAGCGCGAGGAGGTAGCGGTCGGTATCATCGAACTCCTGGAGGTATTTCTCGGCAAGTTCGTACTGGCGGCGCGCGTTCTCCCGTTTCGGGATCATTCCGTCATCGGGAATTATGTTGATGTTGATATTGCTTCCGACCTGATCGGAAAACACGATAATACCGTCAAAGGCCGGCGACCAGCGCGGAGAGAACGAGGACTGTGAATACAGCGTAAGTGGATATTCCAGACCGTTTGCGAGGTTTTTATACCGGATGACCGAATTGTCCTTCAGATCGAGCTTGCCATCGCCGTTGGTGTCCCGGTCGATGAGCGTGTAGACGATCTCATCGGTCCCGCGGAGAAAGGTCGGGTGCATCTCGATCCCCGGCCCCGTGGTAAGCTTCTTTTCGGCCCCGGACGCGAGGTCGATCGTATAGACGTCGCCGCCCGAGCCCGCGTCCCTGTACGAGACGAAGATGATCCTCTTTCCCTCTCGTGAAAAACGGGGATGCGCGCCGCCGTCGCGGGTGATCTGCCGCAGGGCGCGTCCCTTTCGATCCATCACCCATATGTTTTCGGCGCCGCCGCGCGCGGAGGAAAAGGCAACGAGCTTTCCATCGGGCGACCAGCAGGGCGAATCGTCCTTCAGGGAGCGGATTGTGCCCGTCGACGGTTCCTGGTACTGGGTGAGATTGACGGCCTCCGCCGGGGGGCCGATGGCACGCCAGGTGGACGAGCGGGCTCTTTTGATCAATGCGGCGGGGTCCACGCGCATGAGATAGATGTCGCCTTCCGGATCCTCTCGCTCTGAAACGAAGGCGAGATGCTTCCCATCCGGTGAGATCGCCGGAGACGAGTCTCTCGATGGATGATCGGTGATCCGTACGGTGGTGATGTCGGCAAGCGAGCGCAGATAGATATCGAGGTTGCCGCGCTCCCGGTCGGAAGCGAAAAAGAAAAAAAGCCCGTCGGGCGTAAACACCCCTCCAATCTCAACGGACTGTTCTATGGTGACCGGCACCACCCTGCCGACGTCATAGCGGTATTCCTTTCTCAGGATTTTACCGTAACTGAACAGCACCTCGTTCCTGGACGCGTCCTCGCAGGCGGCAAGGGACAGGGAGGCCGCGGCGAGGACCGCGGGGATGCTTCGGCGCAGAAATAGGGCATTCATTTTTTACGAACCCATTTGCCCGTTCTATCCTGGACCCAGTCGTTCCTCTTCGCGAGCGCCGCCTGCTCTTCGGCGAAGGCGGCGCCGAAGGCCGCCACATCGCCGGTGGCAGGCCCTCCCGGCCCCGTACGCGCCACGCTCCGCTCGAAGATCACCCTCCTCGCAGCGTTCTCGTCCTCGAGCACCCGCACGAGGGCCGCTTTGAGCGCGGCGTCCGAGTCGTACTTTTTCTGTGGCATATAAACCGCCATCCCGCTGTTCGCCTCCCCGACGGCACCATCGTCCTTATACGTGCGGATCTTCTCCTCGTTGAACTCCCGTATCTTCACGGCCCCCAGAAGCGCCGCGTCGCCCCCCATCACCACGGCCGGGCCGCGCGAGCGCGCCACGTCGGTCTTCACCGACGATATGATCCACGCGTCGCGTTCGAGCTCGCGGTAATCGCCCACGATCTGCCGCTCGATGACGGTCTTTTCCCCGGTGAGGTGTATATCCGGGGGCGATATCTCCAGGCAGCTGGGCATGTCCGCCAGACAGCTTTTGCCGCTCGCGCACCTCGAAAGCGCCGTCAAAAGCACCGCAACCGCCGCGAGCAGACACAGGCGCGTATTCATCGCTCCACCTCCCCGACCTTTCGAAGATATTCCTGTATGGGCATCCGGTCGAATTCCACCTTCTCGTCCTTCACCCCGAAGAGATATCCGATCGCCCTGCGGGAGAACGTCACCGTGGCGTATACCAGCCCCCTGTCGAGGTTGAAATTGAAGCCCTTCACGTTCATCGAGTTGTCCACCGCGAACTGAGCGACACCCCCGAGCTTTGAAGTGCCCTTTTCCGTCGACAGCCCCTTGAGCAGGCCCCTGGCGAACTTCTCGCCGATCTTGTGAATGTTGACGTAGCCCTGCGCCGAAAGTTCCCGCTCTATATCGACGCCCCTGCCGACGAAATTCGCGTTAAGCGATAGCTCGGCGTCGCGCCTTTTTTCCCGCGAATCGGGATCGTCGAGCCTGCCGATGTCCACGTTGGTGACGTCGAGGGCCACGCGGAACTCCATGTTCCGCGGTTTCATATCGGCGAGGTTGAACAGGATGTCACGCCCGTACAGCGAACCGTCCAGCACGTATGCGCGCATCGCCGGTATCTCGAAGGTGTTTTCCCGGAAGGCCATTGTGGCGGAAAAATCCTTCAGATACTCGAATGAAACGTCCCTGGCCGGATGTTTTGCGCGTATCGATTTTATCGTGAAGTTCGCCTTCTCCCTGAAATATTCGTTGGAGATGAGAAGGCTTTTGTCGGTCGCTATGCGCGATTCGCCACGGTAGCGCGGCGTAAAATAATAGTCGAAGGGGAAGTCCATGTTCAGGTCGTCGACAGCGATGCGCTCCTCGTCGTTTTGCACAAAAAACCGGCCAATCTTAATCGACCCGAAGGCCCTGCCGTTCTTTAAATCGCCTCTGACGGCGGCGCCGATATCAACCAGCCCTTTGATCTTCCATGGGCCATACACCGCCGCGAGTTCCGGTGCTTTCAGTTTTATGCCCAGCCTCAGGTCGGAATCCGAGAACGGCGGCGTCTCGATATCGACGGTTCCGCGCGCATCGATGTCGAGACCCTTCGCCTCGCTTCCGAGATGAAACCTGGAGAGCGTCAGGCGCTTTCGCGTGCCGTCCTGCGCGAGGTCCACATCGAGCCGCAGGTCGGTAAGATCAAAATCGGGCGCGATGAGCTTCATAACGGCAGCCGCGTTCGTCTTCTCCCCCTTTATGCCGAACGACGCGTCAAGCGAGAGGTCGAGCGGTTTTGTAAGCGGAAGCCCGTCGAGCGATTTCCTGAGAGAGGCCGGAAGCATAGCCATAAGCGGCGCCTTCCGGAATCGGAACCTGTCGACATTGAGCTTCCCGGCCGGTGCGGCGCCCAGCGAGGCCTCGGCCGTCGCGCCGACTTCCAGGGCGTTCTGCCCGTCGGCCGGATTGAAAAACCTGAAAGAGAATGACTGGAGTTTCACCCGGCCGAAGTTACCCGGCGCTGACGCGTCCATTGCCATCTCAACGCCGTTGTCGCCCGATTTGCTCCTCTCGAGCGCGTAGGAAAAGCGCGGGACGGCGAGCCTGGCAAGCAGCTTTATATCGTCGGCGCGCCGCAGGGCCGTAAAACCCAGCCGCGCGTGGGGCAGCGCGGCCTCGATCCCCGGCATTTTATACGTAATTTCCCGCAGAGCGAGTTCGCCGTTTACGTCCATGGACGAGGGATTCCCTTTTATCGTCAGCGGATAGAGCGAAATGACACCGCCGAAGCGCGTCAGCCGGTCGCCGGTTATCGCCGCATAGTACGGATACAGCTCGTCGAGAGCGATCGCGCTGTGCGTCATCCTGATGTCGATCTCCTGCCGGGTGGTGACGTTGCGCACAGTCCCCGCAAGATTCAGCCAGGTACTGCCTGCAAAGCGGACGCTGAAGTGGTCGAGCCTGAGATTGTCGACCGCCGGATCGTATACCATGTCATAACCGATCATCAGGGAGAGCGGCGCGAGCCGGGAGCGCTTGAAGCGCACGGGGGTCCTGTTGGTGCCGAACCGGAATGCACTCGCGAACGAATTATTGCCTGCCTTCCCCTTGTTAAAGTCGAACTTCCAAGACAACACCAGCGGCGGATTCACCTCGACGTCGGGCGTATACACGGAAACATCGAGCTCGCCTTTCGGATTGAGCGCAATCGACATCCGCTCCAGGAGCGCGACCGCCTCAGGGGATTTCGGCACCTTTCTGAACGGCGGCACAAGGATATCGGCGGTAAAGCCGAGCCCCTCGACCGAGGCGTTCAGTCCGGTGCCGCGGGCATAGAGCCGAAAATCCTCGATCACGAATTTAAAGAGAAAGTCGAGGGAAATCGGAAGGCCGATCTCCTTCGAGGGGCCGACCCCTTCCTCTTTCTTCTCCTCTTTTTGTTCTTTCCCCGGTTTTTCGGCCGAAGCCTTCATCAGGCGTTCGGCGTTCCAGACGCCGTTTTTCTCGATAAGGTGAATGCGGGGGCGGTAGATGCCGATCTCGTTGAAGCGCACCCTGCCGACAAGCATGCCGAAAAATCCGTAATCGAACACAAGGCGTTCGATCTCCACGAACTTCGACCGGCCGAATTCCTCTCCGTTGTAGATGACGAGGTTCTCGATTTCAAAACCACGGTAAGGGTTAAACCGTTTAACCTTCATGGATAGCTCGCCGTACGAGGCCAAGCGGAACGCCTCGGCGGCGATGGTTTCGACGCGCTTCGGCGAGAGGACCAGCGGAAGGGCCGCCATGATCACGACCACCAGCCCCGCGACCGCCAGGGGAACCCAGATTACAATTATTTTCGCCGCCGTCTTTACCGCGCCGGTCCCGCCGGCAGGCGCGCGGGGAGGACTCTCGTTATTCGCTGTCCCGCCCGCCATCGGATTTAGTCCGTCGTCAGCGGGCCGCTTCGCGTTTATTTTCTTTTTTATCATGCCGATCACAGCCGATGCCACGCCATGGAGGCCCCTCGGAAAAACGGTTACTTTAAGGCCTGGAAGGGTGAAAGCGTAAAGGGGAAAAGCCTCAATGGCAAGTAAAAATTGGCGGTGCGGTGTCGCCTCAGCTCCCGTTTTCCATCCTGCTCAGAAGCGAGCGCCTCCCGGATTCGGGCTCCACGAGCGACGACACCGCCGGGTCTTCCCTGAGGCGAAGGACGTTCAGCATGAAGATGTCGAGCTTGTTGACGATGGAAGGCGGCAACAGGTTTCCGTCGATCTCGACCGACATCATGGGATAGTGCCGCTCCCGGGCCCACGGGGTGAGTATCCCCTCGATCACGCGCCCGATCAGGCAGGCGAAGGGCGCTATGTTCACGACCCCCGAGTACCCGTCCATCATTGCCGTCGCCGCCACGCCGCTCGAGACGCTTATCTCGGAATGGAGCTCGTCGCTGACGAAGTATTTTTCGGCGTTTTCCATTATTCGATCCATGTCGTGCGGCGTCTCGGGCACAAGGCCCGTTTTTTTGAGCACGGACCCCACCTTGTGCTCCACGCGGTGCTTGTACATCTCCTCGAGCTTCCAGGCGACGAGCTCGCGCAGTTCCTTCGAGAACGGCCGCCGGTACCACGGCAGGAGCCCGTATCGCTTCCTGATCTCGTGGCGGCGCGTGTAGTCGCAATAATAGACCCACTCCGTAATCCCGGAAACCTTGCCGATGATTCCGCGCGAGCTGAAATGCTGGATGAGCTCGTCCACCGCGAAGTCGTCGCGCCGAACAAATATCTCGCCCACGATCAACACCCGCGGGCACTCGTCGATCGTGCGTTTGAGCGGGATGCGCGCGATCTCCGCGGCGATCGCGTCAAGTGCGGGAAGCACCCGGGCAACGTCATTCTCGGCGACCGAGATGAGCCGGTGCCACAGCTCGTCGTATTTCCGCATCGCCTCCACGGGATCCTCCGCGCAGGCCCGTAGAGAGGTCTCCACGTCCTTCATGTAGTCGCTGATGACAAGCCCCCACCACGCGTGCTTCGAGAAGTCCGGACCCAGATCGTTGTACGAGTTGTCGGAATCGAGCGTGATGACCACCACGTTGTCCAGACGAAGGTCCTTGAAGAGGTTCTCGTAGAAGACGAAATACTGCCCGGTACGGCAGGGGCCCGTGGTCGTCGGGACGAAAAGCAGGTAGATCTCGTCCTTGCGGTAGCTTTCCGAGCCGAAAAAGCGCAGCGCCTCGCCGAGCACCAGGTGGGAGGGCAGACACTCCTTGCCCGAGGCGTGATTGCGCGCCAGCTGCAGCGTCGGCGTGTCGGCGAGCGGCATGGCCTCGGCGCTTATTCCCGTCGAGCGGAGCGACGCGGCCAGGAGCTCCGTGGAGAGACGGCCCATGTTGGCCAGGAGAAGTCTTATGCGCGGGTTGCCCCTCAGCGGCATCCTCTCACCGGTCGAAAGACGCTTCACGTAGAGGCCGTCCCTCTCCACGATGAAGCGCAGTCCGTTGTCGAAGCGCTCGGAGGCTATCTCAGTAAACTTGCTGCGATAGCCCTCGATGATATCGAGGAAAGCCTCGACGCGCGTATCGACGCCCGCATCGGCCGTGTGCGAATCGAGCTCGAGCACCAGGAAGGGCTTGGTGCCCATGTTCCACCTGAGGTAATGCAGCATGAACGAATCGGGCGCGCACGAAAAGTTCGTGATATACGTGACGAAGATGTTGTCCTCGTTTTTAACGAGCTTGCTCGCCTTCATATTCTGCTGGCCGTAATACCAGTACATGTTCGCGAAGATGTCCTCGCTCTCGAAGGGCAGGATGTCGAAGGGGATGATGGTACAGCCGCGCGAGGTGAACTTGCGCGGGATCCCCATGTTCGCGTCGGGGGTGAACGCGTTGTAAGGCCTGCCGAGAAGCGCGATGACCGGCCGCTTCGAGCGTCGCGCCTCGTCAAGCGCCTCGCGTCCGAGGGATGCCGCCTTCTCCGCGTATTCACGCTGTTTCCCCAGCGCCGCTGCGAACGCCGCGCGCACCTCTTTTTCATCGAAACCGAGCGCTTCTCCAAGCGGGATGAACGGCTCGATCGCCTTCTCCTCTCCGTATTTGAAACTCACCACCGGGGAGAGGACGCGCGCGTCGGAAATCTCCGGAAAGGCCTGGCGGATATAATACGGCAGTCCCTGCGTGATGGGGCAGAAGTTGGCGTGGACGTCGCTTTCGTAGCTCTCCATGTCCCGGAAGTGCGGCAGGAACAGGAAGTCGGGCCGCGCGTCGAACGCGGCCTGCACGGCGCCGTGGGCGATTTCGGCCGGGTAGCAGTATCCGCTCTCAACCCTCGCCACTCCGCACGCTGAGATCTCGCTCGAGAGCACCGAGCGCGCGCCGAGTTCGTGGAAGAAGTGCGAGTAGAACGGCCACAGGGTATAGACAGAGAGGCAGCGCGGGATGCCAACGGTGTACTCGCTGCGCTTTCGAAGCGTTGCCGGATCGGGCGCGCATTCCACGAACATGAGGTCGTTTCGGCGCTCGATGTAGTCGGTCACCGCGGATTCGTCGAAGGTCTTCTTCTTTCGGATGTTTGCGTACTTGTTGCACCGCCCGCCGAACATGTGTCGATGGCCGTTGACGACGAGCACCCTGATGGGACAGTAATTGTCGCACGCCTTGCACTGGAATTCCCGCTCGTTCACGATCTCGGTGGCGAGGATCGCGTCCAGATCGTAGCTCCCCTTTTCGAGGAAGCCATCTGAAAGCTTCTGCGCCGCGAGCAGTCCCACGCCGAAGCACCCCATGAGCTCGGGGTCCGGCGGCACGAGGATGTTTTTACCCAGGAGCATCGCGAAGGCCAGCGGCACAGCCTCGTTCTTGGCCACACCGCCCTGCAGCACGATGCTGTTTCCGATGGTGCGGTTGCCCACCACCCGGTTGAGATAATTCGATACGATCGAGGTCACGAGCCCGGCCGTTATGTCCTCGCGCGAGGCCCCCTGCTGTATCGCCTTTCGGATATCCGAGTTGATGAAGGCCGAGCAGTGCTCGCCGAACTTGAGGGGCCGCTCGGCCGTCAGCGCGACCGGCGCGATCTCGTGCGCGTGCTCGATATTCAGGTCCCCCCTGCACGATTCCTCGAGGAACGAGCCGGTGCCCGCCGAGCAGGCCTCGTTCATGGCATAGTCGATGGGCACCCTGTTTTTCAGCAGTACGTATTTGGCGTCCTGGCCGCCGATCTCGAAGATGGTGTCGATGTCCGGCTGGTAGTAGGTGGTCCCCACTGCGTGGGCGATGATCTCGTTGTACACCGCCGGCGTCTCCAGAAACACGCCCAGTATCTCGCGCGAGGAGCCGGTGGTCGCCGCGAGGCTTATCCGGACCGGCGCTTCTCCGATGTCCTCGCGGATCTGTTTCTTGATCTCCTCGATACACTGTTTGAGCGCCTTGACGGGATCTCCGTGAGTGCGACCGTAATACGATGCCGTTATTTCATCGGTCTCGATGTCGATGAGGCAGGCCTTCGTCGTCGTCGAGCCGCCGTCGACGCCGAGTATGTATTCGCGCCCGGCGCGCACCTTCGTCTTGCGCGACGGAATGAGGGTCACCCTCCCCTCGGCGGATTTGAGGCTCGTAAAACGGGCGAACTGCACGCTGTGCTCGCGGATGAGCCCGTCGGACGGTGGAAGGAGGCTGCCGGTCTCGCGCGCCAGGAGCGCCGCGCCGTACGCCTCGAAGAAGGGCGCCGTTCCGGGGACGACGAATTCCACGTCGGGAAGCTTTTCGGACAGGAAGGCCAGTATGTAGGGATTTCGCGTTACGCCGCCGGTGAGCATCACCCGGCCTCGCTCCATGCGGGCCCTTTTAAGGAAATCGGCCACCTTGATCGCCATGACGTTGCTGAGGGAGAGGATGATGTCACCCTTGGTGGCCTCGCCCTTGTTGAGGCGATGGGTGCAGTCGCTCTTCATGAATACCGAACAGCGCGCAGAAAGCTTGTAAACCTTACAGTCGGGCCCGACGCGGTCGACCGCGTCGAGCCCCAGGTCCATGCGCCCCAGCTGCTGCTTGAAGAACTCACCCGTGCCGGATGCGCACTTGTTTCCGGAAAAGCTCGTGATGATCCGCTTCTCGTCGTTGATGGTGTAGACGACCAGGTCCTCCCCGCCGAGGGAGACGACCGCGTCGACGTTTTCGTCGATGTCGCGAAGCGCCGCCTCCACGCAGAGCGGCTCGATGACGGTGGCGACGTTCAGTAGATAGCGTCCCTCGGTCCCGGTCGCGAGTGCGCGCACGCCCTCCGGTATCGTTCTGGAAGCGATAATCTTCCTCAATGTTTCAACAAAATTTCCCTCGTGCGGCACGACGTCGCTCCACAGGAGCGTGTCGCCGTCAAACATGACCGCCTTGACGTTCGACGAGCCTATATTAATGCCCAGGGTGCGCATGACAATTCCTCCACCGATACTGCAATGGGTGTACGCAAATAACCGTAAAAATGTCTATTATTTATTCGTCTTCGGCGCTGATAAAGTTGCCCCGGACCGACCGAACCTTTGTGAGCGCGTCCTCGCCGGCCACGATCTCGCCGGAGAGGGAGAGCAAAATATCTGCGATCCGCTTCTGTTCCGGAAGGGGCGGAAGCTTTATGATGAGGCGCCGCAGCATGTCGAGGTCGATCGCCATCTCGCCGCTTCCCGCGTTGAGCGTGTAGAGGACACCCGACTGGAAGTAGGAGTGCAGCACGGTATTCAGAAAGAACGGTTCGCACTGCGCCGGGTCCGCTGAAAGCCGAACGCATCCGGGCCCCAGTATGCCGCCCGGAAAGAAAACAGGCATGATGGCGCACGCCCCCGCGTATTCGCCCTTCACCGCCATGACGATTTCGGACCCGGCGACGGCATACCCGCCAAGCTTTTTTGCCCTGTCCTTCGCGACCGCGCCGCAGCGCTTCTCATGCAGGCGAAGCGACCCGATGCTCTCGGGGATGATGACCGGAACCGTCGCCGCCCCCTCAACCGGTTCCGGAAGGGAGGCCGGTCCTTCCACGATCTTCCGCCCGGCAAGCACTTCCTGAAGCGGCACCACCCGCCACGATTCGGGAATGCGGCCCGCCGGGCCCTCCTTGAACCGCGAGTGCCCTATGCCGTCCGCAAGCAGCCGCTCCATCAGGCGGTGTTTGTACTCGAATATCCTGCCGATCAGCTCCTCGATCGAGCGCACCGCCGCGTCGGCGGCCTCGATCACCTCCCCAGCGTCAAGGGCCGGCTCGTCCCCGATGTCCATCAATTCATCGTCCATCAACCGACCCTCCCGTATAACTACCGCGAACGCACACCTTGCATGATAGCAGTGTGCGCGTATGCGTCAAGAGATTTCCAACAGCGTTTTTCTGCTTGATTCCCCCCTTCCCCGGGTCAACACTGCGTGGAAATTCATACTGGAGACTGAGAATGAAGCTATTCGTCGTTGATGACGTCCGATGCACGCGCTGCGGGGCCTGCGTCGAGGAATGCCCCGCCCGCATCATAACGCTCGCCGACCGGCGCTCGCTTCCCGAAACAGTCCCCGGCGGCGAGGAGCGCTGCATCACCTGCGGACACTGCGTCGCCGTATGCCCGCACGGGGCGCTTTCGCTGGCCGCCATGCCCGTGGAAAACTGCCCGGTAATAACAGCCGACCCCTTCAACCCGGATCAGGCCGAACTGTTCCTCCGCGCGCGACGCTCCATCCGCGCGTATAAAAAGCAGCCGGTAGACCGCGCGACGATCGGGCGGCTCGTCGACATGGCCCGCCACGCACCCTCGGGCCATAACTCGCAGCCGCTCGAGTGGCTGGTGGTGCATACCGGGGGCGAAACGCACCGGATTGTCGGACTCGTCATCGAGTGGATGCGGATCATCCTGCGCGATTTCCCCGAGCAGGCCCGTGCCGTCCACATGGACCTTATCATCGCCGGCTGGGAGATGGGCGTGGACGCGGTGCTCCGAGGAGCGCCCCACCTCGTCGTATGCCACGCGCCGAAGGACAATATGATGGCGCGCTCCGCCGGCGCGATCGCGCTCGCCTACCTTGAGCTCGCCGCGCCGACGATGGGACTGGGCACCTGCTGGGCGGGATTCTTCGACGCGGCGCTCGGCTTTTACCCGCCGCTCGCGGAGGCGATCGGTCTTCCCGGAGGCCACGCCGGCTTCGGCGCCGTAATGCTGGGGCACCCGCGCCATCGCTACCACCGTCTGCCGCTGCGCAATCCTGCGACGATCACATGGAGGTAACGATGCCGCCGCACGAAGTGCCCCTTTTTAGCCGCGCCGTCTTCTGCGATTTCGACGGGACCGTAACCTCCGAGGAAAGCTTTCTCGGCATGTTCCGGCGCTTCGCTCCGGAGGTGTACCGCGAAGTGGGGCCGGAGATGCATGCCTTGCGTTTGACCATCCGCGAGGGCGTACGACGCATTGTCGATTCGATCCCCTCCGCGCTCTATGCGGAAATACTCGAGTACGTCCGCACCATCCCCATCCGTCCCGGCTTTACGGAACTGCTCGACTACCTCGACAAAGTGCGCGTGCCCTTCGTCATCATCTCAGGCGGACTGCGCGGCATGGTCGAGTCGCGCCTTGGTGAACTCTCCGCTCGTGTCCACGCCGTCCACGCCCCCGACGTGGATATATCCGGCGAGCGGCTACGCGTTTTTTCAGATTTCGAGCGGGGCGGCGAGCTCATGGCCAAGGCCGACGTCATCGCGCGCTACGCCCCGGTGGAATCCGTCTGCATCGGCGACGGTCCCACGGACCTTACCATGGCGCAGGCCGCGGACCTCGTCTTCGCTCGCGACGGCCTTGCGCGCTTTCTCGACCACATCAATAAGCCCTACTTCGTCTGGAGCGATTTCCACGACGTGCGCGCGGCGCTCGAGGAACGCTGGGAATAAGGCGCGCATGTCGTGGTGAAAAATCCTTGCCATAACGCCCGGCCGTGGTAGCATTGCTCGGCGCCATCACCCCCGCCCCCCGGAGACACCGGCATGAAATCCACCGCACAACAGCGCGCCGCTCTCGTCATCGCGACCCTCGCCGCCTTTATCACTCCCTTCATGGGTTCGGCCGTCAACATCGCTCTTCCCGCCATAGGGGCCGAATTCGCGATCGATGCGGTGCTCCTCAACTGGGTTTCTACGGCGTTCATCCTGGCCTCGGCGATGTTTCTCGTTCCCATGGGGCGGTTGGCCGATCTGCGCGGCAGGAAGCGCGTCTTCATGGCCGGCATGGGCATCTATACCGTTGCATCGATTCTGGCTTTGTGCGCCGGCTCGGCCTCAGCGCTCATCGCCTGCCGCATAACTCAGGGGATCGGCAGCGCCATGACCTTCGGAACGGGGCTTCCCATCCTCATCTCGGTCTTCCCGCCCGAGCGGCGCGGCCGCGTACTCGGCATCAATGTCGCGGCCGTGTATCTGGGGCTTTCGATGGGACCCTTCCTCGGCGGGCTCATCACACAACACCTGGGCTGGCGCTTCATCTTTCTCGCCACGGTACCGATGGGCATCGCAATCCTGGTACTCGTGCCCGTTTACCTGGAAGGAGAATGGGCGGAAGCGAAGGGCGAGCGCTTCGACCTGGCCGGGTCCCTCGTCTACGGCGCGGGCCTTGTCGCGCTCATATACGGCTTTTCGCGCCTGCCGTCGACGCCGGGGATCGTCCTTTCGCTCGCGGGCGCGGCGGCGCTCTTCGCCTTTTACCGGATCGAGGTCACCGTCGCCTCGCCCGTCATGAACATGGCGCTCTTCAGGGACAACGTCGTATTCGCGCTGTCGAATTTCGCCGCGCTCATCAATTACAGCGCCACTTTCGCTTCGGGCTTTCTGCTCAGCCTCTATCTGCAATACATCAAGGCCATGACCCCCGACAGCGCAGGGATCGTCCTCGTCGCCCAGCCGGTCGTCATGGCCCTCCTGTCGCCGCTCGCCGGAAGCCTCTCCGACCGCATCGAGCCGCGCATCGTCGCCTCCATCGGCATGGCGCTGACGACCGTTGGGATTTCATCCTTCATTTTCCTCGACGCCGACACGCCGCTTGGCCTCGTCGTCTTTGGCCTTGTCGTACTCGGCCTCGGTTTCGCGCTCTTCTCCTCGCCCAACACCAACGCCGTCATGAGTTCGGTCGAAAGCCGCCACTACGGCGTCGCCTCGGGCACCCTTGGCACCATGCGCCTTACAGGACAGATGTTCAGCATGGGTATCGCCATGCTCATCTTCGCCCTGGTGATGGGCAGGGTACCCATTACTCCGGAGCATTACGGACAATTCCTTGCGAGCGCACGAATCGCCTTCACCATTTTCTCGGCCCTGTGCTTTGCGGGAATTTTCATGTCGCTGGCACGCGGGAAGGTGCGGTGATCCAATACACTTCCCCGGGCTGGGAATTTCCATGAATATCAGGGAAATTCCGTTCCTCACGGGGGGCCATAAAATTTAAATTCTCCGCAATAAAATATTATGAAAAAAATCATGGGAGGATATACCGTTGCAATCGGAGAGGGCCGTCGCTTTGGCGGGGCAAAGATTATTATTTCTCTTTCATCAAGATTCTTCACCCTGCAATCAGGGTTTCGGATTGTCACAATAGTTCAGCAGCAAGGCGATTATATTATTAGATATATTACGAGAGGTTATAATGGATTTCTTTTATTTCGCCGTGGTGGTTCTTATTATCCTCGCCGTGGCAGACCTGGTAGTTGGGGTTAGCAATGATGCCGTAAATTTCCTAAATTCATCAATCGGATCGCGGGTCGCACCGCGTTTTGTGATCATGACTATTGCCAGCCTGGGTATAATTGTCGGGGTCACCTTTTCAAGCGGGATGATGGAAGTCGCAAGGAAAGGGATCTTTCATCCGAATTTTTTTACAATGCCCGAACTGATGGTGATATTTCTTGCTGTCATGATCACCGACATCCTGCTCCTTGATCATTTCAATACATACGGCATGCCCACGTCGACAACGGTATCCATAATATTCGAACTGCTGGGGGCCGCGGTAGCTGTTTCCTTTCTTAAATTGACCCAGGCAGGCCAGGATATATCAGGCCTGGGGCAGTACATCAATACCGGCAAGGTGCTGGCCATTATTTCCGGCATCCTGCTGTCGGTCGCCGTGGCGTTTATATGCGGTTCAGTGATCCAGCTGTTCAGCAGGCTCCTTTTCACGTTCAAATACCAGAAACGGATGAAATATTTCGGTTCTGTCTGGGGGGGGCTTGCTTTGACAATGATTTTGTATTTTGTCCTGATAAAAGGGGCGAAGGGGTCCTCAATCATAAATCCGGAAACAGCGGCGTGGATACAAACGCATACGGCAACGATTATGCTTTCATGTTTAATCGCGACAACAGCGATATTGCAGATTATCATCAGTTTTACCCGAATTGATATACTGAAAATCATCGTTTTGTCCGGTACTTTCGCCCTGGCTATGGCTTTTGCCGCAAACGACCTTGTAAATTTCATCGGCGTGCCTCTCGCGGGATTCTACTCATACCGGATCGCCAGCGAAAGCGCCGATCCGCTCAACGCATCAATGGAAGCGCTCCTCGCTCCAATAAATACAAACACCCTCATTCTTCTTGCCGCAGGCATCGTCATGGTGGCAACCCTCTGGATTTCCCGCAAATCGAGAACGGTCACCGAGACCGAAGTGAGCCTCAGCCGTCAGGACGAAGGTTTTGAGCGCTTTGAGTCTACGGGGATTTCGCGCATAACAGTCCGTTTCTTTTCAGGTCTTATTGATATCGTTAAATTGACAATCCCGCCGTCCTTTAGAAAAAAAATTTCCGCGCGGCTCGAAACCATCGAAGCCGATACTGTCGAAAAAAATCCTGTTGCACCGCCCTTCGACCTGATACGGGCTTCGGTTAATCTGATGGTCGCAAGCGCACTCATCTCTCTTGGTACCGCATACAAGCTGCCCCTTTCAACCACCTACGTAACTTTTATGGTCGCGATGGGATCGTCACTGTCAGATCGGGCGTGGGGGCTCGACAGCGCCGTATTCCGTGTGACCGGCGTTTATACGGTAATCGCGGGTTGGTTTTTTACCGCATTTGCCGCATTCACCGTTTCCATGGTCTTCGCAGCCATTATGTTTTACTCGCTGATTCCAGGTTTTATTATAATACTCCTTCTTTCCCTTTTTATAATCTGGAAAAACCATCAAAAACATTCCGAAAGGGTTAAAGAAAAGGAAGGCGTTGATGTATTCAACCTGAAAAAAATAACGGACAGCAATTACGCTATAGGCTGCACATTTGACCACAACGGCATTTTTCTCGGCCAGATTGGCGCCAGTGTCACTGAATGTATTGACTCGCTGAGCAGACAGGATCTTGCAAAACTGCGTTCGCTGACAAGGGACAAGAAAAAATTTCAACTCTGGGCCAATGTCATCACGGCCAATGTGTTCAAGACCCTCAGGTTTCTTAACAAGGAAGAAACGCTGAAATCCCTCAACTACGCTCAGATTATAACCATGCTTCAGGACATCGCGGAGGCTCACCGCGACATCGTAATGCGCAGTTATACCCACGTAAGAAACCATCATAAACCCTTGCTTGATGAACAGATCGCGGAACTGAATCAGTTGAAGGATATATTATCCAATCTGCTGGAATCTGTTTCGGAGATGCTCATAAAAAAGCATCATACGGATGAAAACGCGTATTCCGACATTCAGCGGAAGTTAAAGGCCTTGTTTAAGGAGTTTGATAAAAACCAGATCAAGCGCATCCAGAATAATGAATCCAAAACAAGGCTGTCCATGCTGTTTTACGGAATAATGGGGAATATGCAAAAAATTTCGGATCACACGTTGAATCTGATCCGGATTTACAATATTACGTTTACGCGTTAAAAGATATCATGCAGTACAAAAATTGAGTTGCCCATAATGCTGAAAATATTGGGAAAACCGTAAATTTGAATATCATGGTAATTTTTTTACTCCCGGGAGCGTTTTCCGGGACGTATCATTAGCGAATATGGGAATTTATCGGAAATCATTCATATCCGTATGATAGCCATCGAAATTTCCGGATTCCGCGCGCTGCGCTCATAGGCCCATGGAAAAGGACTACTATGTATACATGCTCGATTGCGAAAACGGCGCACTCTACACCGGATACACCACCGACATCGATCGCCGCATTCGCGAACACCGCGGAGGCAGCCGCCGCGCAAAGTTTACGGCGGGCTTCAGGCCCGTGCGCGTGGCCGCGTGCTGGAGACTTTCAGGAACCCGCTCCGACGCGCTCCGGGTGGAGGCGTTTATAAAAGCCATGAGTCGAGCGGAAAAAGAGGCGCTGGTAGCGAAGCCGGGGGAACTGTGCGCACTGGTCGCGAATGGTCTGAACGTCGACGCGTCCGTCCATCCCGAAACTGATGCAATGGACATATTGGAGTGACCCCCTAAAACCGTTAAGTAAAATCACTCATTCGAGATGCTTTTATCAGGTTATTCATGAAGACAACCGGACGCCTGAGTCTAAGTCGTATATGCGGGTCGCGACAGGGTGTCCGGCGAGGGGACGTCCCCCGTCGCCATACGAATATCATCCGAGTCGGGCGGGACATGTTCCGATGAAATTTCTCGAAGGATTCAAGGGATACCTGCAGACCGACGGATACCCGGCGTATAATTCACCGGCGGCGAAATACGGGATCGTTCATGTCGGATGCTTTGCGCACGCGAGAAGGGAATTTCATAGAGTCTATGATCCAACGATGTCTTCGTTGAAAAAATAAGATCGGCCGTAACGCCGGTGTTGGAAGAACTTCATGAGTTTCTCGTTCGGGTAAAAGAAATCGCAACCCCGTCGAGCCTTGCCGGAGGGGCCGTGAATTACACGCCGAACGAATGGAAAAAGCTCATTCGGTATCTCGACCTTGCGTGTATGACTCCGGACAACAATGAGATTGAGCGTTCGATCAAGTCTTTCGTCATCGGCAGAAAAAACTGGATGTTTTCAAACACGCCACGCGGGGCCCATGCCGGCGCCGGGATGTACTCGCTGATTGAAAGCGCGAAAGCGAACAGGCTCGATCCGTATTTATATCTGCGTTTCTTATTCGAGAAATTTCCTTACGTCCGCGGCGACAGGGATAAGCTTGCCGGGATCCTTCCGTTTTTTGTCTCTCCGGATGATATCAAGCTTAAAGATTGGCGCGTAAAACGGCGGCGAATTGAAACATGTTCCGAATTTTAGAGAAAATGGCCAAGGGTGGGTTTCTCGCGGGGAAATTGACGCTTACGTAAATACTATCACGATACTCTATGATGTTTTTCGCATCGGAAAATTTAGAATATGGCAAAATATTGACTTAAAAATTAGAGGCTTTTGTGATCACACTTAATATTTTGTTGACAATGAATGATACTAGTTTTTGATGGCACACATTGTCGAAAATGTTTGACTCACTATAATATTCTGACAGGTGAAAATATGAAAAATTTAATTGAAATAAGGTGGCATGGAAGAGGAGGACAGGGCACTGTTACGGCAGCAAAGGTTTTTGCTGATGCGTGTTTGAGCGGTGGACGTCATATTCAGGCGTTTCCTGAATACGGGCCTGAAAGATCAGGCGCCCCTCTTAAAGCCTACAACCGGATAAGCTCGGAGGCGCTCAGAAAACACTGTCCTGTTTTAAATCCTGATATTGTAGTCGTTGTTGATTCAACACTTCTCGATGGAATAAATGTCGCGGAAGGAACCCATGCCGATACGGTTTACCTTGTTAATACCAATAAATCTGCCGATGAAACAAAGCAGAAAATAGGTTTGAAAGACAATCAGAAACTATTCTGTCTTGACGGAACACAGATCGCGATTGATTCAATCGGAAGGGCGCTGCCTAATTCAACAATGGTCGGCGCACTTGCGAAAATTTCATCAATGCTTTCACTAGACAAAGCTGTCGACGGAGTAGAACGCAGTTTTGGTAAAAAATTTTCGAGAGCTGTTATAGACGGTAACCTTAGTGCTGCGAAAAGAGGATGGGAGGAGGTAAAAGAGGTATGAAAATACGGGGATGGAAAGATTTAAACGAGGGTCCGGTGATTAAAAATCCCGGAAATTCAATTCTTTATAAAACAGGATCATGGCGCAGCTTCAAACCTGTATTTCTGAAAGAAAACTGCACTGACTGCCTCCTTTGCTGGCTGTACTGTCCTGATATGTCAGTGGTAGTTGAAAACGGACAGATGCGGGGTTTTAATTATGATTATTGCAAGGGCTGCGGGATATGCGCAAACGAATGCCCTGGAAAAAAACGGCAGAAAGCGATTGTAATGGAGCAGGAGGGAAAATAATGAAAACAATCTCGGCTGTAACGGGAAATGAAGCCATTGCCGAGGCAATGCGGCAGATAAATCCTGACTTTAGTGCTGTTTATCCGATAACGCCTCAAACCGATCTGATGCAGAAATTCTCTTCCTTCCATGCTGACGGTTACGTTTCAACAGAAGTTGTACTGGTAGAGAGTGAGCATAGCGCTATGAGCGCATGCATAGGCGCCGCGTGCGCCGGAGGCCGGGTTGTCACTGCCACAAGCGGCCCCGGGCTCGCTTTAATGTGGGAGATGCTTTTTGTCGCTTCAGGAATGCGTCTGCCTATAGTGATGCCTGTTGTTAATCGGGCCCTGTCAGCTCCTTTAAATATTCATGGAGATCATTCAGACGCGATGGGCGCGAGAGATTCAGGATGGATACAGATCTGGTCGGAAAACGCCCAGGAGGCCTATGATAACATGATCCAGGCTTTCAGAATCGCTGAACATATGGATATACGCCTTCCCGCAATGGTTTGCTATGATGGTTTTATTATCAGTCACTCAATAAGCAGAGTTGAATTTCTATCGGATGAGACCGTACAAAAATTCATCGGTGACTTTACACCTACTAATTCACTTCTTGATATTGAAAAAGTTGTAAGTTATGGACCCCTCGTTCTGACTGATCAATACCATGAATACAAAAAGGTGCAGAATGACGTAATATCTTCAATAGGTGAAATCGTTCTTAAAGTGGCAGATGAATTCGAAAAAGTATCGGGAAGAAAGTATAGTTTATTCGACAGTTACAGGCTTGATGATGCTGAAATCGGGATAGTTATTCTTAACTCGGCTGCCGGTACCACCAAAGATGTTATTGATGAGGCACGCAAAAAAGGCATAAAAGCCGGCCTTCTCAAACCGAGATTTTTCAGACCGTTTTTCTATAATGAAATAGCTGAAGCTCTAAGCGGATTAAAGGTTATTTGTGTAATGGACAGATCTGACTCATTCGGCGCCTTTGGACCATTATATACAGAAATCGCCTCGAGCATGTTTCACATGAAAAATAAACCGGTTTTAATCAATAAAATTTATGGTTTAGGCGGAAGGGACTATCTGCCGGTACACGCGGAAATGGTTATCGACGAGCTGTCTGAAATAGCCGAAACCGGGATTGTAAACCATTATAAAGAATACATCGGTTTAAGAGAATAAAATGTATGAATGATTCATTAATTACTATGATCAGGAGAAAGAGATGAGAGGATCGATTAAATTGAAAGATATATCGGAAAAAGAAATATTACTGGCATCCGGCCATAGAATGTGCTCGGGTTGCGGGGCGGCCATAGTTGTAAAAATGGTTCTGCTTGCCAGTGATTACCCGATAGTAGCATGTTCTCCAACAGGATGTCTTGAGGTAACAACCTGCATATCAGACTACACATCATGGAAAATACCATGGATTCACTCCGCCTTTGAAAATGCGGCTGCCACAATAGCAGGCGTTGAAACAATGCACAGGGTACTGGTTAAGAAAGGAAAAGCCCGTGAGGATATTAAATTTATTGTATTCGCGGGCGACGGCGGAACATACGACATCGGTTTTCAGAGTCTCTCAGGCGCGATGGAAAGAGGTCATGATATATTATATATATGTTATGACAATGAGGCTTATATGAATACCGGGACTCAGCGTTCGAGTGCGTCACCCCTTGGCGCTGATACATCGACATCGCCGGCGGGAGATGTAATACCCGGGAAAACCCAGCACAGGAAAAATATGACACGAATAATGGCAGAACATAATATACCCTATGCCGCACAGGCCTCTCCATCTCATTATAATGATCTTATGAAAAAGATCAGAAAGGCTCTGGAGATAAAAGGGCCTAAATTCATAAATATCTTATCACCCTGCAACAGGGGCTGGAGATCAAATTCAAATGACGCGATTGAACTTTCAAAAATTGCCGTTGACAGCTGTTATTGGCCCCTCTATGAGATTGAAAATGGGAAAACCACAGTAAATCATATTCCAAAAGAGAAAAAACCTCTTAGGGATTTTTTAAAGCCTCAGGGGAGATTTTCTCATTTATTTAAAGAGAATAATATTCATCTGATCGATCAGCTTCAGAAAAAGATTGATGAAGACTGGAATAGGCTTTTACAAAGCTGCTGATTTTAAGATCTGTTGAATTATACAAAAAAAGACGCCGGTTGTAACTCGGCCGGCGTGTCGTTATTTCAATAAAGAATGCCTCTGTGCGTTGCAGAGTTCGTCCGCTTCCGCGTCCAGCATCGAATTCAATGTCTCTTCGATGGTATTTTTACATATTACCCCAAATGAGCCTTGATCTTTTCCTCGTTGATCTCTATTATCTTACCAGTAATACAAAGTCCCCCTCTGATTTTAAAGTGTGTGGGAACTCTTTATTTATCAGATCGAGGACTTTTTTTACTCAAATGTGAGAAAGATATTATACGTTATCCAAGGGAGACGCCATGAGCATACTGCACCCCATCAATTCCTTTTTTCTCCGTCGGTATTTTTCATCCTCATACCTTATACAGAGAAAGTCCCAGACGCTCCTGTACATGCTCCTCTCCCTGGTTTTCCTGCTACCGTTGATGATTCTCCTGATTGTGATATTCCTGGGGATGGTGCAGTACCTCCAGGCCCTTATCGTCATTACCATTATATTCACCTCGGTGCTCGTGGCACTCGCGTTCCTGAAAAGCGGCAGGTATCACTTCGCGGCCAATATCCTGATTTTTGTCATCTCAATAACCCTGACCGTCGGCCTCATGTCGAAGCTGATACACTCCCCGCAGAACGGCTACACGTCCTACATCTATTTCATGACGGCCGCCATGGTCATGGCAACGGCATTCTGCACGCGAAGGATCGTCTGGACGGTGTCCCTGCTCTTCCTCGCGGCGGATATCGTCTTCTTCTTCCTGGTCCGGGACCGGCTCGATCCGATAAGCCTGGGGGCGGCGAATGTGGGCGTAATTAACAGCAGCTTCTCGCTGGTGTTTATAATCATTCTGTCCCAGCTCATTCTCTCCCTAACCGAAGGAGCGCTGAAAAAATCCGAGGATGAGAAAAACGAAAAAGAGGAGCAATACCGTCAGATATCCGGCCTTCTCGCCTCGGTCAACGATTCGGCCGGAGAGCTCGTCGGCGCCTCGCGGGAACTCTCATCGGCCTCGATGAGCTTTTCGGAAAACTCCCAGAGCCAGGCCTCGGCCGCCGAGGAAATCATGGCGACCATCGAGGAGGTATCGTCCAGCAGCGACACGATCGCCGATGGAGCCGACAGGCAGGTTCAGAACCTGGACGAGCTCGTCGCCAAGCTCGGAAAGCTTTCGGGAACAATGAGAGAGATGAGCGAAAAAGTCAAAAAGACCCGCGGAACCGCCGAGAACATCTCCTCCCTCGCGAAATCCGGCGAGTCGACGATCAACTCGATGAGCGAGGGAATGGGCAAGATCGGCGAAAGCTCGGGCAAGATGACCGACATCATCGGAATCATCAACGACATCTCGGACAAGATAAACCTGCTCTCACTCAACGCGGCCATCGAAGCGGCGCGCGCCGGCGAAGCCGGCCGGGGATTCGCGGTCGTGGCCGACGAGATATCCAAGCTCGCCGACCAGACCGCGTCCAGCCTCAAGGAGATCGGCACCCTGATCAAGCTGAACACCGACGAGATCGGCAAGGGCACGCAAAACATGGGAACCTCGGTGAAGGTGATCAGCGAAATCATTCGTGGCGTGAACGATATTGACGGCATGATCGATGATATCGCCCGCTTCATGGAGGTGCAGGAAGGCATCAACGGCGAGGTCAACGCCGACGCCGGGCGCGTGAGGGCGCGCTCCGACGAGATCAGGGTATCCACCGGGGAGCAGAAGACAGCGGTCTTCGAGATCGTGCGCTCCATCGCGTCGGTCAACGAGATCACCCAGAAGAACTCGATCGAGTCAGACAACCTGCTTTCGCACTCAAACCGGGTGAAGGGAATGGCCGACAGTCTGAACGACCAGGTGCGCTCGTTCGCCACGTGAGGCTCCACGTTCACCGCCGCACATGGAGGAGATCATCGCGGCCCGTGTGTCCGTCCATACGACCTCCGCCGACGGAGGGGAATGAACGGTCGTTGCCGCCCGGGAATCGTCATTCCTTTACCATCCCCCTGAGCCGCGCCGCGATCAGCGGGCAGACAAACATGAACGCGAGCCCTATCGACATCAGGCCGCCGTCGAACGGGTCGTACTCGGCGAGAATACGCTCCCACGAATACCCCCTGCCGTACAGACCGATGACCGCCTCGAAGATGAAAGTGAGCACCGTCCACAGCGCACCGACGCCGAGGAGTTCCCCCACGCGTCTGGCCCGCATCCACTTTGCCAGGAGCAGGGTGATGAGCAGTATGATGAGCGCCCCCACCGGCATGCCGACCCGGGCCGACCGCATCTCGCCCAGCACGGGCACCAGGAAAAAGGCCCGGAGAATCCCATGCAGCGTCTCCGCCGCGATAATGATCAACCATACGCCGAGCGCCCTCATGATTATGCGCACGCCACACCTCCTTTTACTCTTCGGCCGACCGGGTGCATGCCACGCCAGTTTACAGCCGGCTTACCGTATCGGTCTCGACCTTCAGAACGAGCCCCTCGCGATCGGCGACCGTCACCGCCTCTCCCTTCGCGACAGGCGCATGGCCATCGCCAACGCGCGCCCGCCACATCTCCCCGCGCACCAGGACCAGCCCCTCCGGGGCGAGCTCGCGAAGCGCGACGCCGCGCTCGCCGATCATCGAAAGCGAATCGGCCTCGGGTCGCGTGTCGTAGGCGCGCCACAAAAGCGGCAGCATGGCGATGTCCGACAGAACGACAAGCGCGATGATGACGGCTTTCACCTGCGCCGGTATCGGCACTATCCGGTCAAGATAATAGAGCACCACAACCACCATAACGATCGACGGTATCTGCAGTAGCGCGTAGCGGATGACCGCGTGTCGTGGTATGCTTCGAAACTTCTTTAGGATTGCATTGCCTCCGGAATATCGTTTTCGCGCGGACGTCCGTTGCGATCCGGACCGTACGCCCGGCCGATAGTATCGAACGATCCATCGCTGTCAACATGATTAGAACTACCCGCGGTCATTGCCATTATCCGCCCGCATTAATCTCTTGAAAAACGCCGCGCCTGCGCGTACATAACCCACATCACGGCCGCGCGGCCGAACACGCGGAGGAACACCAATGACCGTCGACACGTCCAACATGCGCCAGGTGCTCGTCGATTTCCCAAAGCAGTGCGCCGAAGCGCTCACGCTTTCCGAAGCCCTATCGGCACAAGGAACCTTCTCGAAAATCCTCGTCCTCGGCATGGGCGGCTCCGGCATCGGCGGCGCGATCATACAGGCGCTCCTTCGCGACGGCACGGTCCCCGTTTTAACCTCGAAGGACTACGACGTCCCCGGCTTCATCGGCGCCGACACGCTCACGCTTGCGGTGAGCTACTCGGGGAACACCGAGGAGACGCTTTCGGCGCTCGAAAAGGTAAAAGCGCGCGGCGCGACGACCGTCGCCATCACCTCCGGCGGTGCGATCGCCTCGCAGGCCGGCACCGTCGTCCTCGTACCCGGCGGACTCCAGCCCCGCTGCGCCGTGGGATACCTGCTCCTTCCGGCCCTCCGGCTTCTTTCCAACTCTGGACTCACCGCGCTCGGTAAAAAGGATTTTTCGGACATGATGGATACGCTCGCCGACACCGCCTCCTACGAGCGAGAGGGAAAAGCCCTTGCCGCGCGCCTCTACGGCCGCGTCCCCGTCATCCATACCTCCGAGCGGACGGCCCCGGCCGGGTACCGCTTCAAGTGCCAGATCAACGAGAACGCCAAGCACCCCGCATATCACCATGTGTACCCGGAGCTCTGCCACAACGAGCTGGTCGGCTTCGCCGGGATGGAGCGCGAGCGCTTCATCGTCGCGACGATGCGCGACGGGCTCGACCACGAGCGCGTCGTCCGGCGCATGGACGTCTGCGCGAAGCTCTTCGGCGAGACGGTCGATGTCGTGGAGATTACCTCCCGCGGCGAAAGCCCGCTCGCGCGCATGATGTCGCTCATCTGCCTCGGCGACTGGGCGTCATACGAACTCGCCCTCTTGAAGAAACTCGACCCCACGCCGGTAACGCTCATCGAAAGTCTGAAGAAGACGCTGAAGGATTAAGGAACGTACTGACACATCTGGCGGGTCATTATACCGGGGATCAGGCGAGGGCGCGGTTCGTACCGCGCCCTCGCGGTCATCAAAGCTGATAAAAGAAAATCTTCGTCGGGTTGCCGTCGTTGTCCACGGCGTCCTCCATGTACTGCCAGCCGCGGTTGCCGTAATAAATCGCGAGGTCCAGCCCTTCCTCGTGGCCCAGGAACAGGTAGAGTTCCGGGTAGCCGAGGCTTCGTGCCTTTTCTATCACCGCGTTCACCAGCTGCTCCGCGATCCCGCGCCGGCGGAACTCCGGCACCACGTACAGCGAGGCGAGCCAGGGATTGAGGTCCTTGCGCGACCAGAGGTCGTCGTTCTTGAGCGAGATCATGCCCACCGGCATGTCCTCCTCGATCGCGACGACGGCCGCCGGCACGCCATTGCCGGCGGCGCGCTGGCGATAGGCCTTGATGATAAGGTCGTAGCCGATGGGGCGGCTCCGGTACCACAGGTTGTACGACCAGTACGCCAGCACCGGGGCGTAGTCGGGGCACTCGGACAGGGGCTTGATCAGCGCCATGGGCTCACCGTTTGAGCCCCAGCGTGCCGCCAGGGTTCATGATGCCGCGCGGGTCCAGGTAATCCTTGATGGCGAGGATGAGATCGTGGGCCGTGTCGCCCAGTTCCGCGCGCATCCAGGGCCCCATCATCTTCCCCACGCCGTGATGGTGCGAGAGCGAACCGCCGCTGGCGTGGATGGTGTCGATGAGCCCCCTGTGGTAGCGCGTGAAGTCCTCGATGTCCCTGCCCTTCCTGATCGGCGAGAGGAAGGTGAAGTACAGGTTTGCGCCGTTCTCGTAGACGTGCGAGATGTGCACCATGCACACTGTGTTCGGCCGCGCCTTCAGGTACGAGCGCGTCGCGTTCCACACCTGCATCAGGTTCTCCCAGCTCACCGCGGTCTCGAGCGTATCGGTCATGAGACCCAGGTCCATGAGCGGCTCGCGCAGGTATGCGCTCGAATAACGCTGTTCCAGCCATTTTTTAGTGGGCCCCGCGCCGAGCGAAAGCCCGCCGTTTTTCTTCGCCACGGCCTTAATCTTTCCGGCAACGAGCTTCGTGTAGTCGGCGTCGCCCTCCACGGCGACGAACATGAGACAGCGCTTCATCGGTTTGTAGCCGAGGAGGCGCAGCGCCCGGTCGGCCGCCGAGCCGTTCATGCCCTTCATGGCGAAGGCCACGTCGGTCTCCTCCGGGTCGGAGATGCGAAACAGGTGGGGCTTGCCGAACTCGCCCTGCATTGACTGCCGCATGGCCGCGACGGCCGGTTCGAAATCCTTAAAGAGGAACGAAGCGTACACGGTGTTGTCCGGGCGGCAGGCGCGGATCTTCATCGTCACCTCGGTCACCACGCCGAAGGCCCCTTCCGAGCCCATGATGATCTGGTCGATGTCCGGACCGATCGCCGCGGCCGGATAGTCCTTCGTTACAATCGTCCCGCGCGGCGTCACCACGCGCATCGATAGCACCATGTCCTCTATTTTACCGTAGCCGGTAGACGCCTGTCCCGCGCCGCGCGTAACGGCCCATCCGCCCACAGAGGAGTGCTCGAACGACTGCGGAAAATGCCCGCAGGTGTAGCCCGTGCCGTAACTGTTAAGGTGCTTTTCGAGTACGGGGCCGAAGATGCCCGGCTGCACGGTTACGCTCGAGTTCTCAACGTTAACCCGCACCACTTTGTCCATGTGCCGCGTGAGGTCCAGCGACACGCCGCCTTTGGGAGTCTCAACGCCTCGCGTCACCGACGAGTGGCCGCCGAACGGCGTAACGGCGATCTTTTTATCGTTACAGAACTTTACGATCTTCGCGACGTCGGCCTCGTCGCGGGGATAGACCACGGCATCGGGAGGATTTTCGACCATGCCGAGGCGGAGCTTGACCAGGTCCAGGAAAAACTTCCCGTACGAGTGATACGCCCGCTCGAAATCGTCGGTTGAGACGTTCGCCTCGCCGACGATCCTTTTAAGGGATGCGAGCAGAGCGGGGGCAAGCCTGCATTTCTTCGATAGCTTAACATCCTCATCGCCGGGCATGTACCGCTCTGAAAGGTCCCCGGGGCTCAGATTGAATGTCTTCGCTATATACTCGAGCATACCGTGGCCGATCACTTCGTCGTGGTTCGGGTCTCCCCATTTCAGAATATTGCGGTAGTTTTTCTGGTTCATCTCATCTCCTCCGTTCTATCAATCATCGCGGGACCGCGAGCGTCTGTTTCGCAGCCGCGATCTCTTTTTTAACACGCGCCTCGTCCCATTTCAACTCTTTCGCCGCGACTCGCGCGATCTTCTTTAAAACGGCCTCTCCCGGATCGCCAAGCGTCCCCAGGCCCGTGCGTCGCATGAGGATGTCGGTCAATGTCTTCGCCATCTCGTTGCGAATGCCGTAAACGACCTGGGCGCCGATCTCGCCGTCGGCGTTCAGCGGCACGGCGAGCGATTTATCCGCGCGTGCAATGGCAAGCACCCTCGGATACTCGGTACCATAGTTCATGGCCAGGCAGCGCACGGTGCTCTCGCGGAAGTCCGCATTGCCCTCAACCGCCTCCGCAACGAAGCGCTCCATGTCCTCTATCTCGCATCCCGCAAGGTATTCGTTGTCCGTGCGCGAGGGAGGAAGCGTCCTTTTCAGCTTCACCTGCACCATCTTGAGTACGTTCACGGCCAGGTTACGGCTGGTCGTCAACTTGCCGCCTTCGACGGTGATGAGCCCGTCGAGCCCCTCGAGTGCGTGGTTGTATATCTCGTATTTGCGCGAGGTCGCGTAGGTGCCCTCGGTCTGATCGTCCACGAGAGGCCGAAGCCCCCCGTAGGCGAAAAGAACGTCTTTTATCGAAACTTTTCCGTCACCGAACGACCGGTTGATCTCGGAAAGAAAATCTTCAATTCCCTCTTTCGTCACGCAATAATCATCGGGATCTCCTTCATACTCTTTGTCGGTGGTGCCGATGAGTGAGTGGCCCCGCCAGGGGATGATAAAGAAATGCCTCCCTCCCGGCGTCATCATGGTAACCGCCCGGTCGGTCAGGCTCCGTGTAATGACGTGGATTCCCTCCGAGCGTCGGATGTGGTGCAGGTCCTTGCCGTTCTTCGACGCGTTGAGGATGATGTCCGCCCACGGGCCGGCGCAGTTGATCGTAAGCTCGCCCCGAATCTCGACCGTTTTATTCTTAATAAGATCGCGCACCCTGACGCCCGCTACCCGTTTGTCATCGTGATAGACGAAATCTTCAACCTTCGAGTAGTTGGCAACCTTCGCCCCCAGCTCCGTGGCCGACTTGATAAACGCAAGGGTTAAGCGTTCGGGCGTGATGCTCTGGCAGTCGTAGTACATCGTCGATCCCGTAAGGCCGTCCTGCCTTAGACCGGGGGCCATAGCGAGGGTCTTTTTGCGCGAAAAGGTCGAATGGTTGGGAATGCGCTTGCTCCGGTCCCAGGTCCATTTTTTATCGAAGGCGAGCACGTCGTAGATGGTGAGCCCCAGCATAAGCACGTACTTGTTGTTTTTAAGCTTGTTGTAATTGGGCACCATGAACGGGATTGGATACACGAAGTTGGGCGCGATGTTCGAGAGGATGCGCCGCTCACGAAGCGACTCGCGCACAAGGCCGTATTCCAGATAAAACAGATAGCGAAGCCCCCCGTGAATGAGCTTGGAGTTCGCCGCGGAGGTTGCCCAGCCGAAGTCGTTCTTCTCGACCATCGCCACCTTCAGCCCGCGCGAGGCGGCATCGTAGGCCACGGCCGCACCGGTGATTCCTCCTCCGATTATGACGATATCGAACAACTCGCCCTTGTGTTTCTCGATGAATCGTTCCATCGCTTACCTCCTTTTCGCGCCTCGCGCGCCGTAATTCATTTTATAAAAAGCGAAAATTTTTTCCTCGGTATAGGTCAACACCTCGGTCATGATCTTCTGCGACCTGTCCGTCTGCTTCGCCGCGACGGCGCCGTATATGTCGCGGTGAAAGCGCGCCGAGCGACGCCGGTTCTCGGGATCGCTGAAATACAGGTAGCCGTGGTCGCGGAAGAACTGGTTGAAGAAATTCAGAATGAAGATGTATAGTAAATTTCCGCTGGCGCGGGCGAGCAGGTGATGCACGCCGAGGTCGCGCTCGAGCATGTCCTTCTCGCCCTCGGCTAAGGCGATGGATTTGAGCTCCCCGAGCTGCTCGTCGGTGCGGTTCGCGGCCGCCCGGGCCGCCATCTCCGGCACAATGATTTTCCGGATGGCGAGCGTGTCGGCAAGAATGCCGGGATCGAAGACCTCGTCCAGGTACACGATCGCCTTGAAGAGCTCGAGGTTGCCGCTCTCGAGATAGTTCTTCACATAGATGCCATCGCCGTGGCGGATCTCGACAAGGCCCATCACCTCGAGCTTTTTAAGCGCCTCACGGAGCGTCGCCCGGTTCACCTGGAGGTTCGCCGCAATCTCGCGCTCGGCGGGAAGCCGCTCGCCGGGCCTGAAGCGTCCCTCGACGATCCGGCCGATCATCTGGCTTACAATCTCCTCGTGAAGGCGGCTTCGCGTAACCGGATCGAGTTTTTTGGCGGCGATCGTCATGGCATTCCTCCTACTTATTGGTCGAGTGGTCCGACCAATAACCAGAATAGCGCCATACATTAAAACAGTCAATTATTAAATACACTGTTATCGCTTTTACTGATTTTGATCATACGCCGTTTCCAGCATCACGACCGGAACAATCGGTTAGAAAATAGATCTGTTATATATTTAGAATATTATAATATAATTGTATTATAAAATTCTTGACAACCCGGAACCCCCTTGTATGTTAGCATTAAAGTATATACTAATATATTGGAGCTCTTGCGCTGCAGCCGGGATAGGGCTGGCTTTCGCTCGAAGTTGCGTGACAGCTCCGATTGATACCTTCACAGGAGGCAGCATGACGATACAACGTGTGCAGGGCATTGTGCTCGGAGCCCTGTTGATGCTCAACACCGAGGTGTTCGCGACAAATGGCATGCGGATGATCGGATTCGGTCCCGTGCAAAGATCCATGGGAGGAGTGAGTGTAGGCACCGCTCTCGACGCCGCGTCTCTGCTTACCAACCCGGCGGGAATGACCGACCTGAAAGCTCGAATTGACTTCGGCGCATCGTATTTTGCCCCAGCCGTGGAATACAATGCGACCGGGGCGGGTCCGGGAGTCATGGTCGGTGATGGAGTGACGGTCGAATCAGACAAGGGGTCCTCCCCGGTCCCCGCCTTCGGTCTAATTGTTCCGATCGGCGAAAACATAACTTTCGGCATCGGCGCATACGGCATATCGGGGATGGGTGTCGATTACGAGCGGAACCTGTACCAGAGCGTACTCTCGACCGGCTACAGCCAGATGCGCTTCGCCCCGGGAATCGCCTATAAGATCAACAACATGATATCCGTCGGCGCGGTTGTGAACATTATGTACGCCACCATGGAATTTTCTGCGGCCACTAACGGAACAGCCGCGGGTTTCCCGGCCGACCAGCAGGAACACATGAGCGCGGCCTCTTTCGGGTACGGAGGAACCATTGGAATCACCGTGAAACCGGTGGAAATGCTGAAAGTCGGCCTGGCGTATGAAACCAAGAGCCTGTTCCAGGATTTTGCATTCAATACGGACACGGGACGCGACAAGCTTGAATTCAACCAGCCCCGGAACATTACATTAGGCGTGGCCGTGATGCCCGTCAACGGGTTGATTCTGGCCGTCGATGTCCAGTGGATACAGTGGTCCGATACAAACGGCAAAGACCTTCCCGAATACACCGAGAACACAGGTGCGATGGCGTGGAATCTTAACTGGGACGATCAGATCGTTTACAAGCTGGGCCTGCAGTACAGCGTCAACCCGATGTTCGATGTTCGCACGGGATTCAACTACGGCAAAATGCCGCTTGATAAAAACAGGGCATTCGAGAACGTAGCGTTTCCCGCCATCGCCGAATACCACTACACGGCCGGTTTCGGCGTTCATTTCAATAAGAATCTATCTTTGAATGCAGGCGGGATGTATTCGCCGGAGGCGAAAATATCCGGCAGCAATGCGGCCGGACAGTTCATAGCCTCATACGAGGCCAGAATGTCACAGTATTCACTTGATTTGGGTATAGCATACACATTTTGAAGGAAGTTTTCGCCTATTGAAGTGGCTACAAAGAGGGCGCTTAGAAGCGCCCTCTTTGTTTGCCGATGAAGGTGAGGCCTGTTCTTTAAAAACGACCGGAAGGAGCCTTCGGGCAGGCGCAGTCGTCAGGACGTGGCTTCCGTCATTTTCCGATTATATTGTTCGCGTTATCAGCCGCGTCCTTGTCGTACTGCGCCGGCGCCGCTTTGCCCACAAGCTTATAGGCCGATAGGGCGTAATTCTTCGCCGTGCGGCACAGGTCGATCGCGCCCTTGGGGTGCGGTGAATCAAGCGCGGTTCTGGCGTCTTTTAAATTCTGGCTCGCCAGCTGCATGTATTTTTCGACCTTCTTGTCGTCCACGTGGTCCACCAGGTCGACACCGACTGCGTCGACGAGCGTATCGGTCCGCTCCACGTATTTTTTCGCCAGGCTGTGGTATAGTACCGACTGTATCTTCAGGTATTCGTTGTAGACCCCGATGGCCTCCCGGTATTTCGTCTGGATAAATTTGACCTTGCCCAGTTTTATCTGTTTCTCCGCTTCCGCGAACGACGCGAGGTCCGCGGCGTCCCCGAAGTTTTTCGCCGGCACCTCGAGGGTCTTGATCTCCTTCTCGCAGCGCTCCCGCAGGTGTGTGGCGTCGGAGAGGTCGCTGGCGTCAAGCATTATCGGCGGGAAGATCATCATCAGCGCGGCGAAAACGACGATACATGTAAGTTTCGTACACGATATCCCATATTGTAATGGCATATGCCCTCCTCCGTTTATTAAAAGACTTGTCCATGGGAAAGTATGCGAGAATCCCCCACCCCTGCGGTAATAACCATTATTCCCGGGATTTCCGCCAAGTCTGCTGCTTTATTGATACTTATTTTGGGGATAATTACAAGTAGATAAAAATGGCCGCTGCCGGCATTCATCGATTCAAATTCGGGCCGCCTCCGGTGCGTTTCCACCCAATACGCGCCTGCACGTTTTTATGCCATCACCGAATTTTTGCAGCACCGAAGCTCGTCGCTCTTATAACGGCCGGGGCCTTCATTCGCATCGGGGGTATCGTCCGTATTTCCCACGATTGCCGCACTCCGCAATAAAACTCCGGCGAAGTCGGGTCCCGGCTCTTACTCGTCGATCTTGTCGATCACCCAGTTTTCGAACCATACGAGCAAATCCGTAGTCTTGAACTCCTTCTGCGGCATGATGACCGAAAAAAGCGCCATCCCCTCGAAAAAAACAATAAGTGCGCGGCTTACACGATAAACGGTCTCCTCCTTCTTCCCCATGTCCTTGAGTATGCCTGATACCGTGCGCACCCATTCCATATAGACTTTTTGGAGTTTGGCCCGTACTTTTTTATCATAACTGGCGATCTCCCATATCTCGATAAAGACGCGCGACAGATCCCTGTTCAGCGTGATTCGCTCGGTCATATAGCCGAGAATCTCTTCCAGAAAGCGACGCCCGTCCGCGGCTGGGACATCCAGTGTTTTAAACCATTCAGCATAGTGCGCCTTATAGCTGTCGATAACGTAGTCTATATACGTCAGCAGGATATCTTGCTTGCTCTCAAAATAGTAATGTAACACGCCGTGGTTGACGCCTGCCTCTTTTGCGATATGCTTGATGGATGTCCCGTGAAAGGGCCTGATCAGCAGACAACGATGCAGAGCATCGAGTATCTGGATACGCCGTTCTTCCTGGACGCGTTTTCTCGCCATGTTTAGTTTCTGCCTTATAATAACCGGACAATCCATGCGAATCGTCCTTCTTTGTGTGTGTTCACGCTTTCACAATTCCCTTCGGTCCCGCCGATAAGTCAAGTCCAATACGCTTTGAATCCGCCCTCCCGCCCGCCACCGCGCTATATATGTGGATAGCATACTCGCCGCGTAAAAGTATTGACAAGTTATGGCATTTATGTTAGTTAGTCGTACCACTAAACTTATGGAGCGCTGTTATGAAAATCGGCATTCCAAAGGAAATCAAGACGCGAGAATACCGGGTGGCGGCCACACCGGCCGGTGTGAGGGCCATGACCGGCCAGGGACACACGGTCTACGTGGAAAAAGGAGCCGGAACAGGCTCCGGTTTCGCGGACGATGAATACACCCGCTCGGGAGCGGCCATCCTCGACGCCCCCGAAGAGGTCTGGGACGCGGCGGACATGCTTATCAAGGTCAAGGAGCCCGTTGCTCCCGAATTCGACCGCATGCGCGAGGGCCAGGTGCTTTTTACCTACCTGCACCTCGCCGCTGATGAGGTCTTAACCCGCCGCCTGCTCGAACGCAAAATTATCGGTATCGCATACGAAACGGTCCAGTTGAAGGACCTTAGCCTGCCGTTGCTCGCGCCCATGAGCGAGGTGGCGGGAAGACTTTCGATACAAATGGGCTGTTCATGTCTTGAGGTGAAGAACGGCGGAAGAGGACTTCTGGTGTCGGGTGTGCCCGGAGTCAGCCCGGCCGAGGTCGTTATCCTGGGAGGAGGTATTTCGGGCATCAACGCAGCCCACCTCGCGGTAGGGATTGGAGCGCGCGTCACCATCATCGACGTGGACCTTAATCGCCTGCGCTACCTTGCGGACGTGTTCCACTCGAAAGCGACAACGCTCATGTCCAATCAGTCGAATATAGAGGAAAGTGTGGCCGCGGCCGACCTCGTCATCGGATCTGTGCTCATCCCCGGCGCGCGCGCCCCAAAACTCATAACGCGGAAGATGCTGGGCTCCATGAAATCCGGAGCGGCGTTCGTTGACATCTCCATCGACCAGGGGGGATGCGCCGAGACAAGCAGGCCGACGACACACGACGAGCCTATGTACATCGAGGAGAATGTTGTGCACTACTGCGTCGCCAACATGCCGGGCGCCGTACCGCGCACGTCAACCTGGGCGCTCACCAACGCCACCCTGCCCTACGCCCTCGCCATCGCCGCCAAGGGCTGGGAGAAGGCCCTCGCTGAAGACGATGCCCTGGCAAAAGGACTCAATGTACGCCGGGGCGACCTTACCTGCCGAAACGTTGCGGAGACCTTCGGCGTGAAGTAGGCCTGACCGGCGTTCGCCGGAATAAAAAATAAAGGCGGAGGAATTTCATGGCAAAGGGATTGTCAAACAAGAAAAACCGGGCTGAAAAAAGCCGCATCCTCGAGCTTTTCGGCAAACACATCTCCCATGGCCAGGTGCGGTACCTTCGCTGTGCCCACCTGGACATGCAGGAGGAGCGCAGGGCCGGAATAAAGTTCGTGGACAAGGAGTCGGGCCGCACGATCATCGACGCCTTCACCTCGGCCGGTTGCTTCAACGTGGGAAGGGGCAATCCCGCGATTATCGCCGCTCTCGAGGAATCGCTCGAAAAGTATGACATGGGGAGCTTCGGCCTGTTGTCGCGGCCCAAGATCGAGTTCGCGCGTAAACTGGTCTCTCTCTGCCCGGGCGACCTCAACCGCATGGTCTTCGCGGGCAGCGGGGCCGACGCGATCGATGGCGCGCTAAAGCTCGCCCTCGGCGCTACGGGAAGGAAAGAGGTGATCTCGATGATCAAGGCCTATCACGGGCACTCGGGTTTCAGCCTCTCCGCGAACGGCAAGGAGTACTACAAACACCTGTTCGAACCGCTCATACCGGGATTCAGGTTCGCGCCCTTCGGAGACCTCCAGACGGCGGAAAAGCTGGCCTCTCGAAACACGGCCGCGGTGATCATCGAACCCGTTCAGGGCGAGGGGGGCATCCATGTCGGTAGCGACGAATACCTGAAAGGTCTCCGGACCCTGTGTGACAGGCTCGGTATAATGCTGATATTCGACGAGATTCAGACCGGCCTCGGCCGGACCGGAAGGCTCTGGGGAAGCGAGCATTCAGGAGTGATCCCCGATATCATGGTGGTCGCCAAATCCATCAGCGGTGGGCTCTATCCGAACGCCGCGATCGTCTATCGCGACATCGAGCTACTGACGAAATTCATCGAGGCCCATCCCGACTTCCATCCAACCTCCGGAGGCTGCTCGGACCTCGGATGCAGCGTTTCGTCGAAGGTGCTCGATTATCTGATGGAAAACAGGATTTGGGAAAACGCCGCCAGGACCGGCGCCCGTTTCAAGGCCGGGCTTGAAGCCATCACCCGCGAGAATCCGAAGATCGTGAAGGAGGTGCGCGGCAGGGGGCTCATGATCGGCGTGGAATACAAGTACGAATTCATCGGCGCCCTCATTGCGGACTGCCTTGCCAAGGAGGGAATCTGGGCGGCCTATTCGGGCAACGCCCCGCAGGTGATGCGCTTCCAGATACCAACCATCGCCACCGACGGAGATATCGACGAGATACTTCTGAAGATGAGAAGGGCGGTTAAGGCGATGAAACCCTATCTTGTATTAATGATGCCGCTGGCCCGAATACCGTTGCTCAGAAAGGTTTTCGACAACCTGAAGGTACAGATAGTGGCTTTCAACCTGGTCCGCGACCTCGAAGAAGTATTAAAACCAATCGGTGGGAGGTGATCGGTATGGGAACAACGACAACTGGTGTCGTCAATACTAAAAGCGCCGCACTATTGGAGGAGGCTCAAAAAGTCTTGTCCCCGGGACTGATTTTGCAATTGCAGTCCCATGGCGCGGCATTTATGGAAGGAGGCGGGGAGGGGAGTTTTCTCGTAGACGACGACGGGAATCGCTATCTCGACTGTTACGGCGGGGCCGGGACGTACAACCTCGGCAGGAGAAACCGGGAGATCATCGCCGAATTGAGAAGCGCGGCGCGTGAGATCGATCAGGGCAACTTCGTGATGCTCTCGGAGCAAAAGGCGATGCTCGGCCGGCGCCTGGATGAATTTCTCCCGGGAAACCTGGAATGCATGCTCCTCGGGGTGGTTCGGGGAGAGGGCGTGGATGCCGCCTGTAAGCTCGCACGGGGACGCACGGGACGAAAGAATATCATAACGGTGGACGGAGGCTGGTACGGCCAGACGGGTTTCGCGCTCACCCTCTCCGATCGCGGGGACAAACGGCTTTTCGGGGAGCTTATTCCCGAAGTGACGACGATTCCCTACGGCGATATCACCGCGGCCCGGAAAGCGATCAGCCGCAAGACAGCCGCCTTCGTCATTGAGCCGGTGCAGGCCGAAAATCACTGCCGCACCGCGGACTTTGGTTATTACAGGGAGATACGCCGCCTGTGCAGCAAAAAGGGGGCGATCCTCGTGTTTGACGAAACACAGACGGGGTTCGGCCGCACGGGGAAAAAGTTCGCCTACGAGCACTTCAATATCGTCCCTGACATCCTCGTCTTCGGTGAAGCGATAACCGGTGGCATTTTCCCCATGACGGGTATCGCCTTCACGCGCAAACTCAAATCCTTTTTTGACGCGCATCCGCTCATTCACCTGTGCACCTTCGGCGGGCACGACGTGGGCTGCCGTGTCGCGTGCGCGGCGATGGACGTCTACGAGCGGACCAAGCCCTGGCAGAACGCGCTCCTCGTCGGCGATATGCTCCGCAATCTTTTTCTTGATGTCGCACGGAAGTATCCCGAGGTAATCCGGTCGGTGAGCGGAACGGGGCTTTTACTCTCGTTATCGTTCGCCGACGAATCGAAGGCCAATCATTTCTGCATAACGGCGAAGAAGCATGGTCTCTTCGCCGTGCCGGGGCGGGTTGCGAAAAACAGCGTGGTACTAAGGCCCGCGCTGACGCTGGGCCTCGACGAGATGAAAAGTATAGGGCGGGCCGTTTCACAGACCGCGGGCGAGCTTTAGCGCGCCATCGATCGCGTCGGCCCGGTGCGCAAATCGGATACAAAGGAGGATTCCGAGTGATCATCGACGTTCACAGTCATCTGGGCGACATCCTCAATTACGATGGCGGCGGGCTGATCGACCGGAAGGGAGTGGCGAAGGAAAAGATGTTCGATATCATCTCAGTCAGCGAAAAAGGACTCATGCGTACCTACGGGCTCGGACCGGTCACTTTCAGGCTAACGCGGTACTGGGTGACCCGGGCCGAACGCGCACGAAACGCCACCGCCACGCTCGAGAACATGGCCCGCTCCCTCGATGAAGCGGGTGTGGACGCCGCCGTATGTCTGCCGATCGAGCCTTATGTCGGTTTCGACGATCTCGACGCCGCGAGGAAAAAGGACAAACGCGTCCTCCCCTTCACCAGCATCGACTTCTCTTCGACCGTCGACTTCCGGAAGAAACTGACCGGGGATGTGCACCGCGGCGCGCTGGGACTCAAGCTCCACCCGATCATCCAGAAGATCCCGCTCGACGACAGGCGCGTCATGGAGGCGCTCCAGTGCTTCGAACCTCTGAACAAGCCGGTGCTCACCCATGCGGGCATATCGTCCTATTATCTCGGAAACGACCGCTCGCGCAACATTCCCGAATACGGAAGTATACGTTACACCGAGGAGATGGTGCGGACCTTCCCGAAGATCAGGTTCATCATCGGCCACAGCGGGCTCTTCCAGTCGGCTGAGGTGATGAAGCGGCTGAGGGGATGCCGAAACATCTGGATGGACACAAGCTTTCAGTCCCCATTCATAATTCGAAAGCTCGTAAAGACCTTCGGCGAGGACAGGGTCATGTACGCCTCGGACTGGCCCTATGGCAACCGCGTCCCGGCACTGCGCGCCGTCCGGGTCGCCTGCCGCGGGGACGCGCGCCTTGAGGAGCGTATTCTCTCCATCAACGCGAAGGAAATACTGGGAATAAACACCCGCCCGGGATGAGATGCGGCGTATGGGGAAATCCGTGTGGTCGTCTATGAGCATAACGATACGCGCCGCTCCGATTTCCTCCTCACCCGCCTCACAATCGTACAGGACGATCAGGACGACCTCGTTTCGCGAATCGGGTTTGACTAACTTCTCTAAGTCTTTCTTGCCGAGGTCTTTAATTGTGCCGTGAAAACGCAGGTAGCCCGCCCTGGCTGAAAGTCAATGCGCGAACGCCTTCTCTCTTGCGGCATCGGCATTAGCGATATGGCGCAGCGTTGACTTCGCGCCATCGGCAAGGGGCCCATTTTCTGTCCTGAAAATCATTGGACTTGTTTCTTAACCGACTGAAAAAGTGCTATTAATTTTCACGATTGATTTGGTCATATAACTGGTTTCGTGCGGCATGGGCCGGGCCGCAGGCGTGTCTTTGAATATGCGTCTCGCACTCACATGGTACCCACGCAGGGGGGCTTTTTAAGGGGCTTCGCCCCTTAAACCCCAATTTAATCCATGAGATTTGCAACTACTCATATAATTGTATATTTCAATACGATACTCTTTTCGCCTCAATAATCTCAATTTGCCTCTTCACCGCCACCTGCCCATCCGTCAGCAAATTCAACCCCATGTCACGAACTTCTTTGCGAATTCTTAGTTTCACAGTTTCTTCCGCCATGTTCTTCGAAGAAGAGATTTCAGTGATATATTTTCGTTCCAATTCATAAAAACAATCAATGCTCTTCAGAGCGTTTAACAATTGATGAGTCCTCGTATCTAATTTTTCTTCAAGAGAAGAAATCTTTTCTTCTTTCTTTTTTACTCTCAAAGTAATTAAAGCCGTTAAAACAGATGCCGCTAGAGTACAACCACCGGTAACTAATGTCAGCAAAACAGCGTTATCCA